>NZ_JBFAMX010000001.1:0-134895 GCF_040659615.1 Nonomuraea sp. NPDC049784 | reverse complement strand
CCCGGCCTCCGACGACAACGTCACCCGGTCGACGGCCTCGCAGAACACGGTCTCGCACCGCTCGGCCAGCCCCTGGCGGGCGGTGACCGCGTACGGGAGCGTGCCGCTGTACCAGTCCTCCATGAGTGCGTCGCCGAGCTGCCCGATCACCGCGATCTTCGTCACGCCTTCGAGCGGCAGCACCCCGTCGTTCTTCAGCAGCACGAACGAGCGCCGCGCCGCCTCCCTGGCCAGCGCCTGGTGCTCGGGGCAGTTGACCACGTTGCCGTTGACGTCGTCGTACGGCGTCGCCGCGTCGAACTCCCCCAGCCGGAACCTGATCGACAGCGCGTGGCGGATGGCCCCGTCGATGTCCTCCTCGCTCAGCAGTCCCTTCGAGAGCGCCTCGCGCAGGTGGCCGAGCGTGGCCTCGGAGCGGTCGTCGTCCTGGGTGAAGCTGTCCAGCCCCGCCTTGATCGCGTGCGCGTACGCCTCAGGCAACGTGTCGTGGTACCCCTGGAGCGTGGTGAGGTTGCCCGGCGCGTACGCGTCGCTGACCACCAGCAGGTCGTCGGGCGCCCACGCGCGCAGCACCTGCCCGATCAGCGGGCTGAGGTGGGCAGGACGGCCGTTGACCAGGTTGTACGACGGCATGACGGCCACGGCCACGCCCTGTTCGATGGCGGGCCTGAAGGCGGGCAGCTCGTACTCGTGCAGCACTCTCGGCGGCAGGTTGCTGGAGGTCGTGCAGCGGTCGGTCTCGTTGTTGTAGGCGAGGAAGTGCTTGAGTGTGGGGGCGGTCTTGAGAACTTCGGGAGCGCTCCCACCAAGCCCGCGCGCGTAAGCCGCGGCCATGACGCCGGTCAACCACGGATCTTCGGAGTAGCCCTCCTCGTTGCGCCCCCAGCGGGGGTCGCGCAGCGGGTTCACCACGGGAGCCCACACGTTGCGGCCCGCGCCCGCCGGGTCCTTGTGGTGGAAGGCCAGCACCTCGTCACTGGTGGCCTCGCCCACCCTGCGCACGAGGTCGGGGTCCCACGTCGAGGCGAGCCCGACGGCCTGGGGGAAGACGGTGGCCGGCCCGAGCCAGGCCAGCCCGTGCAGCGCCTCCGTGCCCGTGCGGAACGCGTCGAGGCCCAATCGCTCGACCGGCGCCTGGTACTGGTGCAGCAGGCCGACCTTCTCCTCGAGGGTGAGCCGGCGCACCAGGTCGTCGATCCGGTCGGGAATCGGAACCGCTGGGTCGCGGAAGGATTCTTGCATGGTCATCCCTCTGAGAGTGTCGAAGCGCTTCGACGACCGGCCTGGCGAAGTTACGCGGACATTTCGGTGGATTGACTGAAGAGTGCACGCCTCCGTGACCAAGGTCAAGGGACTCGGGGCAATCTCCCCGAATCTATGGAGTCCAGCACCCTCGCGACACCGCCGAGCGCCGCCGCGTCATGGCCCAGCGTCGAGGCCACGACCTGGCAGCCACCGGCCTCCGAAGCGATCACGCGGTCGTCCATCTCGTCCTGGACGGCGGGCAGCAGCCACGGCGCCAGCGGGACGTAGTAGCCGCCGAGAATCACCACCTCGGGGTTGAGCAGGTTCGCCAGGATCGACACGCCCTTGCCGAGGCTGCGGCCCACCGACTCCAGCGTGGCCAGGGTGCCCGCGTCGCCGGCGCGGGCCAGGCGTACGGAATCCTCGATCTCGACCTGGATCTCGGCCGGAGACGGATCCTTGCCCAGCACGGCGCCGATCCCGGCCATGACCTCCAGGCAGCCGCGGCGCCCGCAGTGACACGCGGGGCCGTCGGGGTCGAGCTGGACGTGGCCGATCTCGCCGCTGAACCCGAGGCGGCCGTGGCGCAGCCGCCCGTCGAGGATGATGCCCGCGCCCACGCCGATCTCTCCGGTGAGGTAGATCAGGTCGGAGGCCCCGGCGTGCGCGCCGAAGCGCTGCTCTGCCAGGGCGGCGAGGTTGGCGTCGTTGTCGACCTGGATGGGGAAGCCGGGATCGCGCAGCGCCTTGGCCAGGTCTCCGCCGAGGTCGGCGTCGCGCCAGCCGAGGTTGGGCGCGATGCGTACGGTGCCCTGCACGTCGACCAGGCCCGGCACGGCCACGGCGAGACCCAGGACCTGGCGCTCCTCCTTGGCCATGCGGTTGACCACGCGCCTGATGATCGCGCCGACGCTCGCCACCCCCTGGTTGACGGAGTCGCCGCCCGAGAACGCGCGCCGCCACGTCAGCAGCCGCTCCCCCGCCAGGTCGGTGGCCACGGCGGACACGTAGTCGACATTGATCTCGACGCCGATGGCGGCGTACGGCGAGCCGTCCAGCACCAGCATCGTGGCGGGCCGGCCGACCCGGTTTTCCGTCAGCCCCGTCTCACGCACGAGCCGCCGGTCGATGAGGTCCGCGACCAGGCTGGAGACCGTCGCCTTGTTGAGCCCGGTGGAGGCCGCGATGTCGGCCCGCGAGCAGGGCGCGTGCTCCCGGACGAACCGCAGCACAACCGCGAGGTTGGTGGCCCGTACGTCGGCGAAGTCGGCCGGCTGAGGGCCGGTCGTAGAAGTGATCAATATCAGCCCCGTTCCCGCCAAGAGATGACCCCAGCATGCCGCATCGTGGGCTCCCTTCACCAACCTGTGACCGTCGCGATCCCTTGTGGCTGCGGTCACAGTCTACTAATTTGTTTGGTCGGAATACCAACTAATTTTTTAGAGGCCATCCCTACTCGGAAAGAAGGGAGCGAGCCATGGCGACCAACACGACTCGCCGCGGATTCCTCGGTCTGGTCGGTGCGAGTGTTCTGGTGGCGGGCTGCGCCGAGAAGAAGGAGCTGTCCAAGGGTACGGCCGTCGCGGCCGACAAGCTCAAGAGCCTGGTGCCCAACAGGGTCCCGTTCGAGATCCCCGGGCTCAAGCCGGATCTGCCGGGCAACGAGTTCGTCGCGCCCGGTTTCCTGACCCGCCCGGCCAACATGGTGCAGGCCGTCACCACCAAGCCGCTGACCAGCGGCAAAGAGGTGACCGCGATGACGCCGCTGTGGGGGACCGTGCCGCCCGGGCCGGGCAGCAACTCCTACTACGACTACATGACCGAGCGCCTCGGCGGCGTCGTGCGCTTCAACATCTCGGACGGCAACACGTATGGGCAGAAGCTCAGCACCGTCCTGGCCAGCGGCGACGTGCCCGAGATGGTCTGCGTGCCCCAATGGGAGCTCATCAAGATCGCCCATTTCACCGAGGCGGCCAACAAGCTCTTCGCCGACCTGGGCCCCTACCTGGCCGGCGACAAGGCCAAGGAGTTCCCTCTGCTGGCCAACTACGACACGGCGGCCTGGCAGTACAGCGTCTTCGGCGGCATCCTCCAGGGCATCCCCTGGCAGAACGACCCGTTCCCGCAGGCCACGTTCGTCCGCGGGGACATCCTGAAGGACCTGGGCCTGGAGCATCCCAAGAGCGCCGACGACCTGTTGACGCTCGGCAAGGCGATCACGGACCCGAAGAAGAAGCGCTGGGCGTTCGGCGGCCTCGACAAGGAGGTCCAGCGCGCCTTCGGCGCTCCGCGCGAGTGGCGGAAGAAGAGCGACGGCACGCTCGAGTACAAGTACGAGACGGCCGAATGGGCCGCCCACGTCGAGTTCATGGCGAAGCTCTTCTCGAACGGGTACGTCCACCCGGACGTCGTGGCCAACAAAAACGCCGACAACAAGGCCATCTCCGGCAGCGGCCAAATGATCATCTACTGGGACGGCCTCGGCGCCTGGCACGAGAACCTCGACCGCTTCCTGCCGGACAACCCCAAGTTCAAGATGGAGATCGTCAACCCCTACCCGCAGCACGCCGGCGGCACGCCCATCGTGTGGCGCAACGAGCCCGCCAGCATGTTCGCCTTCATCAAGAAGGGCCTCGGGGACGCGCGCACGCGCGAGCTGCTCGCCCTGGCCAACTGGACCTCGGCGCCGTTCGGGACGCAGGAGTACGAGCTGGTCTCCAACGGCGTCGAAGGCAAGCACTACACGGTCGAGAACGGCGTCATCAAGACGACGGCGCTCGGGCGCAAGGAGGTCGCGCCCACGTACATGTTCCTGTCGGGGCGGCCCAACGCCAACGCGACGAGCCAGTACAGGGACCTCGTGCAGTCGCTCTACGACTGGGAGGTGAACGCCGCGAAGCTCCTGTCCAACGACCCGTTCGTGGGTCTCCGGGTGGAGACGCCGTCGAAGATGGCCGGGCTCGTCACGCCCATCGAGGACAAGATGCAGGAGATCTACCGGGGTAAGCGGCCGGTCTCCGAGTGGCCGAGCGTCGTCAAGGAGTGGCAGGACCAGGGCGGGAACGAGGCCCGGGAGTTCTACATGAAGGTCGCGCGGGAGAACGGCCGACTGTGAGACCCCTGAGAATTCGCGCGACCACGACAAGAGGCTTGTCATGGGTGTGATCACGGCCAGAAGGACGGCTCCGCAGCCCAGCAAGGCCGCCCCGCAGGAGCTCACCTGGAGGGCCAAGCTCCGCCGGGACTGGCCGCTGCTGGTGATGAACCTCCCGATGCTCCTGCTCGTCCTCGCCTTCTGGTGGATCCCGGCCCTCGGCAACGTCATCGCGTTCCAGGACTACAACCCGTACACCGACGGCATCGCCGGCAGCCCGATCATCGGCTTCACCAACTTCGCGCTGCTCTTCCAGGACCCGCAGTTCCTGCGCGCCATCGGCAACACCCTGTCCATCACCGCCTTCCAGCTGATCTTCTACTTCCCCGTGCCGATCATGCTGGCGCTGCTGCTCAACAGCATCGTCTCGGCCCGGCTGAGGGCGTTCGTGCAGGGCGTGGTCTACATGCCGTTCTTCTTCTCCTGGGTGCTGGTCATCGCCGTCTTCCAGCAGATGTTCGGCGGCGCGGGGCTGCTGGCGCAGATCCTCCGCGAGCAGGGCCACCAGGGCGTCGACTGGATGACGAACTCGGACACGTTCATCCTGCTGATCACGTCCCAGACGATCTGGAAGGACGCGGGCTGGGGCGCGATCATCTTCCTGGCCGCGCTCAGCACCATCGACCCCAACCTGTACGAGGCCGCCGCCGTGGACGGGGCGCGCAGGTGGCGGCGCATGTGGCACATCACGCTGCCGGGGCTGCGCCCGGTGGTCGTGCTGCTGCTGATCCTGCGCCTCGGCGACGCGCTCAACGTCGGGTTCGAGCAGTTCATGCTGCAACGCAGCGCCGTCGGCAGCGGGGCGTCCGAGGTGTTCGACACGTTCGTGTACTGGTCGGGCATGCGTACCGGGGACCTGGGGTACGGGGCGGCGGCCGGGCTGTTCAAGGGCCTGGTCGGGCTGCTGCTCATCATGGCGGCGAACCGGGTCGCGCACGCGCTCGGCGAGCGAGGGGTGTATTCACGATCATGACCGTCCTGACATCACGCCCGCGCAGAGGCGGCCGCCTGGCTCCATGGGAAGAACGCCCGTCGCCGGTCGGCCAGCTCGGCAAGGGCACCCTGGTGACGCTGATCGTCGTGGTCGTCCTCGGCCCCCTCTACACGATCGTCCTGACCAGCCTCAGCTCGGCCGCCACGGTCAACCGCGTGGGCGGGCTGGTGCTGGTGCCGGACGGGATCACGTTGGAGGCGTACCGGCAGATCTTCTCCGACACCGTGGTCAGCAGGGCCGTCCTGGTCAGCACCGGCGTGACGATCGTGGGGACGCTGATCAGCGCGGGGGTGAGCATCCTGGGGGCGTACTCGCTCTCGCGCCCGGGTTCGTTCCTGCACCGCCCGCTGCTGTTCAGCGTCCTGCTGATGTTCGTGTTCTTCCCGGGCCTCATCCCCGTCTACCTGATGGTCAGCGGCCTGGGTCTGAAGGACAGCTACTGGTCGCTGATCCTGCCGAGTGCCGTCTCGGCGTTCAACGTGGTGGTGCTGCGCTCGTTCTTCATGAACATCCCAGGGGAGATCCTGGACAGCGCCCGCATCGACGGGGCCGGCGAGTTCCGCATCCTGTGGCGCATCGTCCTGCCCATGTCGAAGGCGGTGACGGCGGTGGTGGCGATGTTCTACGCGGTCGGTTACTGGAACGCGTGGTTCAACGCGATGCTCTACATCGACGACACCCGCAAATGGCCGCTGGCGTTGATCCTGCGCCAGTACGTGGTGGACTCCAACCCGCTGCCGAGCGCCACGGCAGGCGTGACAGGCGACGCACCGCCAACCCTGGCCATCAAGATGGCCATCGTGGTGATCGCCGTGGTCCCCGCCTTGATCATCTACCCCTTCGTCCAGCGCCACTTCACCAAGGGCGTGATCGTGGGCGCCATCAAGGGCTGACCGCTCCGGCGCCCATCGCGCTCCGGACCGCGGCAACGAGGTTCGCGGCCCTCAGGTCCGGAACCCCTTCCACGACGTGGTTCATGACGTAGCCGAACGCGACGCCGGTCGCCGGGTCGGCGAAGCCGAGCGACCCGCCTCGGCCGGGGAATCCGAAGGCGGTCGGGGAGTACCAGAACGCGTCCGGTGTCGGGAGGCCGAAACCGGTGCCTATGCGGACGGGCACGCGCAGGATGCGGTCGATGCCACTGACCTGTTCCGCGGTCGCGGCGGCCAAAGTGCCGGGCGTGAGAATGCGGTGCCCGTCGACTTCGCCGATGAGCGCGGCGTAGAAGCGGGCCAGGGCACGGGCCGTGCAGATGCCGTTGGTGGCCGGCATCTCGGCGGCCTGCTCCTCTGGTCTGTTGTGGTCCAGCGGGGGCGTGACGACGCCGATCGAGCGCCTGGTCAACGACGTCGGGTCGGCGAAGGCCGCCAGGACCTCGCGCATGGGTTCAGGAAGGGCGTTCAGGTCGATCCTGCCCATGGCCTCGAAGTCGGGCGGGGTGTCGATGATCCGGCTGACCCGGTGCTGCTCGGTTTCCGGCAGTCCGATCCACAGGTCCAGCCCGAGCGGTGCGGCGATCTCCTCCGCCAGGAACGTGCCGATACTGCGGCCGGACACCCGGCGGACGACCTCTCCGACGAGCCAGCCGTAGGTGAGCCCGTGGTAGCCGTGCTCCGTGCCCGGCTCCCAGTACGGGCGCTGGGCTGCCAGCGCGGTTACCATGGGCTCCCAGGCGATCGCCTCCTCCGGAGTGATCGGGTGGTCGATCGCGGGCAGCCCGGCCTGGTGAGTGAGCAGCCAGCGGACCGGGATGCGGCCCTTTCCGTTGGCCGCGAACTCCGGCCAGCACTCCACCACGGGCGCGTCGAGATCAAGTTCGCCCCGCTGGGACAGCAGAAGAGCACAGGTCGCCGTGACGGCCTTCGTGGTGGAGTAGACGAGTTGCAGGGTGTCGCGCTCCCAGGGACGGCCGGTGCCGGGGTCGGCGATCCCGCCCCACAGGTCGACGACCTTCCGGCCGTGCAGGTAGACGCTGACCGCGGCACCTGTTTCCTGCTCGCCGGCCAGATCGGCCGCGAACGCTTCGCGTACTGCTTCGAATCCCGGTGCGGTGTCTCCGCCGATTTCGGGCATGCGTCATCGCCTTCTGTGCTGATGGGGGTATTGGGGAAGGGTTTCAGCCGCGCCATTTCCCGACGAGCCAGGCGCAGATCTCCGGCTCGGTCATCTCGGGAAACTCTTCGCTGAACGCGGCGAGCGCGCGTATGGCCTCGTCCCGGGTCAGGCCGCGCAACCCCGCTTCCTTGAGGTACTCCTGACGCGCGAGAGAAGGACGGCCCCCGCCCGCGCCGCGGCCAGGCAGCCGCTCGCGCCACTGCACGATCTCCGTCAGCCGATCGGGCCGCCAGCCGGGAGCTCCGTCGACCTCGACGTCCGGCACGGGGAACGGGTGATCGGAGTCGTCCGAATAGCGGCTGCGCCACTTGTGCACCGCATGACGGCTCACGCTCAGGGCTTCGGCGATGCCGAGGACACCGAGGTAGCGCTCGGTCATGGGTGCACCTGCTTGTCTGTGCGGCCTCCTTCGCGGATTTCAAGTACTACCACGCCCGATGTGGAGATCTTGCGCCGGAACGTCGTCTCCGACGAAGACAACGTTAGCGCGCGAAGGAAACATCGTCTACAAGAGAGACGAGCTTTTCTGCCGACAGGCCTCCGCTCGCCGTTCGACCGGTCACCGCCTCCCGCCGCCCGCTCGACGACATGGGGGCGTACCGGGAACGCGAAGGAGCGGTGCGCAAACCATAGTTATGCCCGTTTTAGGCGTAATGTTGGCATTTGGGGAGTATGTCCACACGGTTGATCGGGAATACCCCCATCAACCTCTCAAAGGGGGCGAGACCGTGACCTTCCCGCGTTATATGTCGGCTGCGAGAATCTGCCTGTTTGTGCCCGCCGAGCCTCCGCCCAATCCGGTGGGGCCGCGCAGGCGGAGGATCAACAGCGACAGCAGTAGCCGTTCCAGTCACCGCCGCAGCCGTCGTCGTTGAACGACGCCTGATCCAACCACCAGCCTGGCCGTCCGCTCGCGCAGGAGTGGCGGCCGCTGGAGGAAGATGACGTCATTGACCTTGGCGGTCGAGTTCGCTGAGGATTCCGACGAGGCCCAGCTCATAGAAGAGCAGAAGCAGATAGCCGTAGCCGGACAGGCGGTTGTCGAACCCCGCCTGGCGCAGGATGCCGACGATGTGGTCGGCCAGCCGTAGCCCGTTCGGACCGAAGGGGACCCTGCCAGGCAGGAGGCGGGTGGCCGCGGGGTGGGCCAGGAGGACCTTCCGGAGTTCGAGGCCGATGCCGTTCCCCCAGGGGTGACCCTGGGAGGCGGCGCAGGGCCTCCCAGGGGTCGCCTGCTTACGCTGGGGTGCAGGTGAGGGTGGCGGGTGGGGTGTTGGTCCCGGTGTAGGTGGCGGTGAAGCCGAACGTGGTCGTCCCGTTCGGTGCCAGGGAGCCGTTATAGCCGGCGTTCGCGACGCTGACGTTGGCGCCCGTCTGGGTCGGGGTGCCGCTCCAGAGCTGGGTGATCTTCTGGTCTCCGGCCCAGGTCCAGGTAACCTTCCAGCCCGAGATCTGCGCCGTGCCCGCGTTCTTGACCGTGACCTCCGCCTGGAAGCCGCCCGACCACTCGTTCACTCCCTTGTAGGTCGCCGTGCAGCCCGACCCGGTGGTCGGCGTCACCGTTGGCGTGACCGTGGGGGTCACGGTGGGCGTGACGGTCGGGGTGACCGTGGGCGTGACGGTGGGCGTGACGGTTACCGGTGGGCCCGTGCGGTCGCCGTACAGGATGCCGCGGCCGTTCGTGCCGACGTAGACCCGGCCGTACACGCGCGGGTCGCCCGTCAGGGCCTCGCCCATGTTGCCCCACTGGTGCTTGTCGTCGTTGATGCGCACCCAGCTCGCCCCGGCGTCGTCCGAGCGGTACAGGCCCGTGACCCCGCCGATCGTGGCAACCGTGAAGACCGCCATGTACGTCCCGCCGGGCGCCGCCTTGCCGAAGCCGACGTTCACCGAGCTCGTGATCCCGGACACCTTGGTGAAGGACGCGCCGCTGTCGGTCGAGTGCCACAGGCCGCCGTCACCGGCCAGCCACAGGTCGCCCTCCTTGCCCGGGACCGCCTTGACCTTGCCGCTGGTCGGCAGGCCCGTGGCGGCGGTGGCGGTGAAGGCCGCGCCGCCGTTCGTGCTGACGTACAGGCGGCCGCCGTTGAAGCCGTAGAACTTCGACGCGTTGACCCGGTCCGACTCCACGATCGCGCCGGTGGGCAGGCCGGAGGCCTGCTGCCAGGAGTTGCCGTAGCCCACCGAGTAGACCGGCGTGACGCCCTTCGGCGCCCAGACGAAGCGGGAGCCGTCGGCGGCCGCCGCCACCGTGCCGCCCTCGTCGATGCCGCCCGGCTCCGTGCCCTGGAACCAGTTGGCGCCGCCGTCCGTGGAGAAGGCCACGTGGCTGTCGTTCGGGCGGTCGGCGTCCTTGAAGCTGCCCGCCCTCACCATGATCGACGGTGATTTCTCCGCGTAGTCGAGGCTGGTGGTCGTGGTGAAGATGGGAGCCGTGAACATCATCGACGGTACGGCGTCCAGGTTCGTGTGCCGGAAGCCGCCGATGTCGCCCAGGGCGCTGACCAGGGACGCGCCGCTCGGCGGGCTGATCAGGTCCAGGACGGCCGTCTCCTCCAGGCCCTTGGCCATGGGCTTGATGGTGAACTGGGTGCCCGAGTCCCACTTGGTCAGGTCCTCGGTGCCGTAGACCGTGGCGCCGGTGCCGTACATCATCCTGTTGGAGTCGAACGGGTCGATCTCCAGGGACTCCGTCATCCAGCCGAGCTTCGGCGTGACCTCAGGGGGCTGCGGGTTGGTGCCGAACGTCAGCCACGGGTCCTCCGTGATGTCCTGCTTGTAGCGGAAGCTGCGGTTCGGGTACGAGGTCCAGTCCCACACGCGGGTCCAGGTCGCGCCCGAGTCCGTGGACCGGAAGAAGATCACGTCCGGCCACCACGAGATCTGCGTGGCCACCATGATCGTGCCGGGCTTCTGCCGGTCGATGGTCAGGCCGCTGTAGCCGAAGTAGTCGTCGGAGCTCGAGGACGGGATGGGGCTGATCTGGGTCCAGGTGCCGGTCGCCGTGGCGTAGCGCCACACGTCGCCCTTGGCCCCGTCGTACGGGCCGCCCGTGTCGCTCGTCGCGATGTAGAGGTAGCCGTTGACCGTGTCCAGCACGCCCTTGTGGGCGAGGTAGCCGGTCGGCTGGCCGGCCACGCGCGACCAGGTGGCGCCCGCGTCGGTCGTGCGGTAGACGCTGTTCTCCTTGTCGGCGACGCCCACGTAGATGGTCTTGGTGGCGGTGCCCTTGGTGGACGAGCGCGGGTCGTAGGTCACCCAGACCACGCCCGGCTTGTGGCTCAGGTAGCCGTTGGAGTCGTTCGGGTCCTGGGCGTAGTTGCCCGCGTTGGGGAAGCTGGCCACCTTGGCCCAGGTGGCGCCGTAGTCGGTACTGCGCCACAGCCCGTTGCCGTTGGGGGTACCAAAGTAGAGGACGCTGTTGTTGTTCGGGTCCACCGACAGCGCCTCGCCCATGCCACGGCCGGGCATGTTCCCGCCGAGCTTGAACGGCAGCGGCGTGACCTGCCAGTTGTCGCCCTTGTCCGTCGAACGCAGGATCGCGCCGTTGTTGGGATCCCACCTGTTGGTGTACATGCCGACGGCGGCGTACACCCGGTTGGTCTGTACGGGGTCGGTAGCGAGGCTGATCACGCCGTTGTAGCCCCACTTGTCCCATCCGACCCAGTCCAGCAAGGGGGTCCAGGATTTGGTCGACTGGTTCCACCGGTACGCCCCGCCGATGTCGGTGCGGGCGTAGATGAGGTTCTTCTCCGTCGGGTTGAAGATGATGCCGGGTACGAAGCCGCCGCCGTCGATCCTGACGTTCTTGTACGCGTACGGGTCCGAGGCGACGGCCGAGACCGGCGACATCCGCACGACCGCCGCCACGAGCAGGACGGCCGCAGTCGTCAGCAGGACGAATAATCTTCTTCGCATGCGCGGCTCTTCCTTTCCAGGCGCGCCAGCAGGCGCCCCAAAGGCTTCAGATGACCGCCATGCACGAGCAGAGTGCAGGACCCTGACCGTCACCGCGCCTTCGCGCATGAGCTCTACCAGAAGGCTCACACACGCGCGCATCGAAGGCAATAGTTTGGATAGACAACGAATTAACGACGCCTGATCCCAGCCGCCCACAGCGCGATGGCGATGTAGACGACCTGTTCGGGGATCCGCTGCCACAGCGGCGTAACGTCCTGACCGGCGAGCGCGGCGTACACGTTCGCCGGAAGCAGGCCCACGAAGAGCAGCGCCAGGCAGATCCCGGCGGCCTTGCGGGTTCTTCCAAGCACGAGCCCGACCGCCCCGGCCAGCTCCAGCACGCCGGTCAGATAGACCATCAGGGCCGGGAACGGCACGAACGGCGGCACCATGGCCACCATGTCGGCGTGGTTGGGCATGAAGGTCACGCCCGCCGGGACGAAATGCGCACTGGCCGTCACCACCAGCATGACGGCCAGCCCATGAGCCGCGCTCACCCTCCAGGTGTCGAACCGCTTGACCCTGGACAGCCGGAACGCCAGCGTGGCCACCAGCAGCACGATCACGATCACGGAAGCCTCCTTTGGATAGCAGTGCTTTCGATAACACTACTATCCAATAGATTCATCCCGCTATCTGATTCTTCGGCGGCGCGGAGATGCTGACCCGGGAGCTCCATCCCTTGTAGCGGGTTTCGGTGCTGAACCGGCCGTCGCCGACCTCGACGCCCTCCGAGACGTGCGAGGACGCCAGATGCGAGGTGACGAGCTTGCTGGGCAGGTTGTCAGGCCCCAGGGTGAGCTGGTACGTGACGACCGTCTTCTCCTTGGAGCTGAACGGGACGGAGACCCGGAACCACGGCGACACCTTCGCGAGCGCGCCGTAGGTGATCTTCCCGGAGTACGTCCGGCCCTGCTTCTTGCCCTTGAGGAGGACCTTCAGCGTCGCCGGCTCGGCCGGGTTGACGACCTGCGAGAACGTTCCGAGCCAGCCGCCCGTCATGCAGATGACATCCTTGGCCCATTTCTTGCCGTCGGGGAGCTCGCCGAACATCGGGCTGGTGGAGTAACTCCTGCCGCCGACCATGATCGTCCGCCCGGACTTCAGGGTGTACATGTAGTCGAAGATGCCGCCCTGATACCGGGTGTAGTCGGCGGTGATGTCCGACGCGGCGATCCCGGACCTGCCGAACTGCAACGTTCCAGTGCGCCTGAGGAACGTCACCTTCCCCGAGTCCTGGAGTAAGGAGGTGACGTCCGTGAACTTCACCCCCTTGCCGGCCACCAGCTTCGCCTTAAGCGCCCTGACCGGATCGGCCGGAGCCGCCTCGGCGGGAGTGGCGGCCACGAGCATGGCCATGGCCGCCACCACTGCACCTGCGATCGTCCTCTTCACTGAGATTCCTTTCGATGAGGGGATCGCAGATTCTGCCGACTCTTGATCACGACCTGGTCAACGCGAAGTCCTTGATCCGCAGGTCGCCCTTGAACACGAGGTACAGGTTGCCGGTGCCCGCCTTGACGGAGGCGGTCGCCGTACCCCACTGGTAGATCCCGCCGGTGGCCGGCACCTGGACGGTCCCTAGGAGGGCGCCGGTCGGCGAGCCCGAGCGCAGCTCGATGGCGCCGCCGCTCACCGACGACACCCCTGCCGTGAAGCGGGAGCCGAAGGAGGCGCGGGTGAAGGAGATCCAGTCCCCCGCCGATCCTTCCACGGCCTCGCCACCGGACTTCGTCTCGTCCGCGAACGCCACACCCGAGTAGTCGTCGAAGTCCATGGCCCGCGTGGTCCTGGTCAGGTCGCGCACGGGGATGGACTCGCCGGACACGCGCAGGGTCGTGGACAGGCGGATCTTGTCCGAGGACGAGCCGACGAGGACGTCGTGGGTGGCGCTCTCGACGGCCCACTTGCCCCGGGTGTAGTCCCAGACCGCCAGGTCCGACTTCTTCAGCGTGAAGGTCACGGTACGGGTCTCGCCCGGGTTCAGCGTGACCCGCTGGAACCCGCGCAGCTGCTTGACCGGCTGCTGGAAGCGGGACTCGTGCTGGTGGGTGTAGAGCTGGACCACCTCGTCACCCTTCACCTTGCCGGTGTTGGTGACCTTCACGCTCACCTTGTCGCCCTGGACGGTCAGCCCCTGGTAACCGAACGAGGTGTAGCTCAGGCCGTGCCCGAACGCGTAGAGCGGCTTGTCCTTCCCGTACAGGTACGTCATCCCGGTCTTGGCCAGGTCGTAGTCGTAGATGCTCGGCAGGTTGTCACTGGCGGGCCAGGTCTGGGTGAGCCGGCCGGCCGGGTTGACGGCGCCGAAGAGCACGTCCGCGACGGCGTGCCCGGTCTCCGCACCCGCGTGCGTGGTCCACAGCAGGTTCGGGGCGTCCACGACGACCGGGTAGCTGGTCTCGAGGACGACGACCGTGCGCGGGTTCGCCTTGCGCACGGCCTCGATCAACCGCCGCTGCCCCTCGCCGAGCTGCAGGTTGGCCCGGTCGTGGAACTCACGCCCCGCGACGAACGGGTGGCTGCCCACCACCACGACCGCCACCTCGGCCTTGGCGGCCTGCGCGGCGGCCGCGGCGACGCCGTCGGAGACGACCTCCTTGCCGAACTTGGCCGCCTGCGCCTTGGGGGCCAGGCCGAGCGTGCCGTCGGCGGAGACGGTCACGTACGGGTCGGGCAGGCCGTACCAGCCTTCGACGTTCTCGTAGCCGGCGTACCTGATCAGGTAGCTGCCGTCGGACTGGCGCTCCAGGGCGAACTGCTGCTGGATGTACCAGCCGTTGGGCTGGTCGTCGTCGGTGTCGAGCGAGCGCCAGTCACCGCCGAGCAGCTTGCCGTTGCCCGCGTTGCGCAGGGTGGACACGCCGCCGGTCCAGTCGGTCAGGTCCCACTGAGAGGCCGCGGTAGGCGCCGCGTCGACCAGGGCCGCGTTGTCGTCGGGCCCGGTGCCGGTGGCGGTGATGTACTTGCCGGAGGCCAGGTGCTTGAGCGCGATCCGCTCCAGGCCCGCGCCGGTGCTGACGTCGGCGACGCGCTCCTTGATGCCGTCGAGCGGCGTGACCTGGTACGGCAGTTTGCCCGCGTACCAGTCGCTGTACAGCCCCCCGGCCAGCGGGCCGACCACGGCCGCCGACTTCGGCGAGCTCAGCGGCAGCACGCAGTTGTTCCTGAGCAGCACCGCCGCCTTGCCCGCCGCCTCCCGGTTGAGCCTCTGGTTCGCGGCGCTGTTGATCACATCCTTGGTGATCTTCTTGTACGGCCCGCCGTCCGGGTCGAAGTGCCCCAGCCGGGTGCGGATGGTCAGGACGTTGCGCACGGCCCTGTCCACGTCGGCCTGGGTGATGAGCCCCTGGTCGAGCGCGGCTGTGAGCTGCTCTGCCAGCGGCCCGGCGTTGCTGTCGTCGATGGTGTAGCTGTCGAGCCCTGCTTTGAGCACCGCGGCGAACGCCTCGGGCTTGTTGTCGTAGTACTTCTCCAGCTCGGTGAGCGCGTACGGCCCCCAGGCGTCGCTGACGTTGTAGAGCGTCTTGTCCGTCCACGACCTGACCGTGGTGCCGAGGTCGGGGTTGACGTGGTTGGGCCGCCCGTTGACCAGGTTGTACGACGCCATGACCCCGGTCGCGGCGTTGGCCGAGATGGCCGCCTTGAACGCCTGCTCGTAGTACTCGTGCTTGAGCTTCGGCGTCAGGTTGGAGGAGCTGGTTCCGCGGTTGGTCTCGTTGTTGTACGCCAGGAAGTGCTTCAGCACGGGTGCGGTCTTCAGGTAGAAGGGGTCGTCACCCTGCAGGCCCTTGCCGTAGGCGGTGGAGATGGCCCCGGTAAGGAGAGGGTCCTCCGAGTAGCCCTCCTCGTTGCGGCCCGCCCGCGGGTCCCGCAGCAGGTCCACGACGGGCGCCCACACCTGCAGGCCCCACAGGGTCGGGTCCACGGCGTTGTAGCCGCGGACCTCGTCCCCGACGGCCGACCCGACCTTCTTGATCAGCGCCGGGTCCCACGTGCTGGCCAGCCCCACGGCCTGCGGGAACACGGTGCCGCTCGCGAACTTCTGGCTCCACTTGTCGTTGAGGTCGTTGGACCAGCCGACGCCGTGCAGCGCCTCGGTGCCGTTCTTGTGGTACGCGATGCCCAGCCGCGGGATGGCCGCCTGCGACTGGTGCAGCAGCCCCAGCTTCTCCTGCAGCGTCAGCCGGCCGAGCAGGTCGTCGACCCGCTGCTCCACCGGCAGGCTCGGGTTCTGGAACGGGTAATCAGCGGCCTGGGCGGCGGGCGCCGCCAGCAGCGAGGCCGCCAGGGTGAGGGTGGCTAATAACGGGATCTTTCGCATAAAGAGGTTCTCCATCACTTGATGGCTCCGACCGTCACACCTCGGGTCAGCGTGCGTTGGAAGATCAGGAAGAAGGCGATCGCCGGCACGATGCCGAGCAGGGCCGAAGCGCTGGACGTGGTGGCGTCCATGTACTTCTCGCCCTGCAGGACACCGAGCGCGACGGGCACCGTCTGGGTGTCGTTCGAGATCAGGAAGATCAGCGGAAGGAAGAACTCGTTCCAGGTCCAGATGAAGAAGAAGATCAGCAGGACGTTGAGGGTGGGCCGGCTGATCGGCACCACGATCCGCCACAGAGACCGCAGCCGCCCCGCGCCGTCGATCGCCGCCGCCTCCAGGATCTCCTTCGGGAACTGTCCCAGCACCGCGCTCAAAAGGTACGTGCCGAACGCCGCCTGGATCACCGTCATGACGATGATCACGGCCAGCTGTGTGTCGTACAGCCCGACGGCCTTCGCCAGGTAGTACAGCGGGTAGGCCAGCGCCTCCTGCGGCAGCGTGTTGGCCACCAGGAACAGCACGAGGATCGACAGGCGGCCCTTCACCCGGCCGATGCCCAGCGCGTACGCGTTGAGCACCGACAGCACGACGGCGAACACCGCCACGGAAGCGCAGATCAGGAAGCTGTTCCAGAGCTTCGTGCCGAACTCGACCCGGTTCCAGAAGTCGATGATCCCCTGGAGGTAGAGCCCGTCGGGCAGGCTCAGCGGGCCCTGCGAGCTGTACTCGGCCGGCGACTTGACCGCGTTGATCGCCACGATCGCGAACGGGAACACCATCACGACCGCCAGGACGACCAGCGCGAACAGCACCGCCCAGCGTCCGGGCCCCCTCATTGCTCACGCTCCTGGACGCGCAGGAACAGGAACGTCACCACGATGATGATCACGGCCAGCACGGTCGCGATGGCGGAGCCGTACCCGACGTTGCTCTTCTGGAAGAAGTTCAGGTACGAGAAGTACGACGGGACCATGGTGGCGTTGCCCGGACCGCCCCGCGTCAGCACGAAGATCGGCCCGAACACCTTCAGCGCGGCGATCGTGCACGTCAGCAGCACCACGAAGATCTCCGGCCGGATCTGCGGCAACGTGATGTGCCAGAACCGGCGCCACCACGAGGCCCCGTCAATCTCGGCCGCCTCGTAGTAGGCCGGGTCCACGCGCTGCAGCCCGGCCATGAAGATCACGACCGGGTAGCCGAGCTGGAACCAGACCATGACCGCCATGACCGTGGCCAGCGCCAGGTCGGGATCGCCGAGCCAGTCGAGGTCCAGGCCGAAGATCTCGTTGACCGCGCCGTACGACGGGTGCAGCATCCAGCCCCACACCACGCCGGCCACCGCCACCGGCAGCACCTGCGGCAGGTAGTACATGGCCCGCAGCGCGGAGGCCGTACGCGGCCCGAACCGCTTGGCGATGTAGTCGAACAGGGCGGCCGCCAGCACGAGGCCGATCGCGGTGGGCACGATGGCCATGGCCACGATCAGCCCCACGTTGTGCTGGAACGACTCCCAGAACCGCTCGTCCTTCAGCAGCCTTGCGTAGTTGTCGAACCCGATCCACCTGGGAGTGCCCACCCCTGACCAGCGGGTGAAGCTCGCACCCACGTTCATGAGGAACGGCACGACGATGACCACCAGGAACAGCACCAGGCTGGGGGTCAGGTAGAGCCAGTACCCCCTCGTGCGAACTCTCATCTAGTTGCCAATGTCGGCGAGGTTGTCCTCATATGGCTTGGCGATCTCGTCCAGCACCGCGGCAGAGGACTTGCTGCCGTTGATGAGCTCCTGGACCCCGGCGACCAGCACGTCGTAGTAGCCGGGCGCGGGCCAGTCGGGGTAGAAGGCCAGACCGTCCTGACTGGTGAGCTTGTTGAACGTCTCGATGAGCTCCTTGCTCTTGGCGTCGGTGATCGCGGCCGGGTCGGCGGCCACGGGGACGCCGCCGGAGTTGCCCAGGAGGTTCTGGATGTCCTTGCTCATCGTGATGTCGATGAAGTCGTAGGCCAGGTCCTTGTTCTCCGACTTCTCGGGCACGACCCAGAGGTTGCCGCTGGAGCCCGGGGCCATCGTGGCGCCGGGGAAGAGGAAGTGGTCCCACTCGAACTTCTTGATCTCCGAGGCGAAGCGCCCGTACCACCAGCTACCGCTGATCATCATGGGGAACTTGCCGTTGATGAACGCCACGCCCATGTCCTCGGCCTTGAGCCCGGAGGAGTTCTTGGCGATGTAGCCCTTCTTCACCCAGTCGGTGAACGTGTCGGCGCCGTAGGTGAACTCGGGGCCGTGGAAGTCCACCTTGCCCTTGTAGGACTGGAAGGCGTCCAGCCACGGCTTCTGCGCCTTGGTCAGCGCGAGCTGGTAGAAGATCTGCTGGGCCGGGTACTCGGCGCCGGCGGTGGCGAGGGGGGTCACCCCTGCCTTGACGAACGTGTCCATCGCGGCCGTGAACTGCTCGAACGTCGTCGGCACCTGGACCTTGTACTTGTCGAACAGGTCCTTGTTGTAATAGACCATCACGAACTCGCCGTAGTTCGGCACGCCGTACCACTTGCCGGAGCCCATGACGCCGCGGTCGTCGTACTTGGCGGTGGTCTGCAGGCCGCCGGGCAGCAGCTTGTCCCAGCCGCGCTTGGTGGCCTCCTCGCTCAGGTCGGTGAGCAGGCCCTGCTTCGACAGCAGACCGGCGGTGGCGTTGCCCTTGTTGTACTCCATGATGTCGGGCGCCTCGTCGGAGTTGAGCACCATGCTGGCCGTCTTCTGGATGTTCTCGAAGCCCTTGGCCTCGAACTTGACGGTCACGTTCGGGTGCGAGGCCTCGAACTTCTTGATCGCTTCGGCCCACGCCTTGCCCATGGCGCCGTCGGCCGCTTCGTAGTGCCAGAGCTTGAGTGTGCGCGGCTGACTGCTGTTCTGGGCGGCCGGGGTCTCCGACCCTCCCGAACCGCACGCCGACAGAACCAGGACCGCGGCGGCCAGCACCGCCGCGGCTCTTGACTTGACCATGATCCCTCCAGGGGGGTGTTACGAGATGACGGCCCGTACGGGGGCTCCGGCCACCGGGGCGATCTCGACCCCGGTGACGCGCTTCGGGCCGGTGACGGCGACACGCAGCA
The DNA here is from genome assembly GCF_040659615.1 of Nonomuraea sp. NPDC049784. Taxonomy (NCBI): domain Bacteria; kingdom Bacillati; phylum Actinomycetota; class Actinomycetes; order Streptosporangiales; family Streptosporangiaceae; genus Nonomuraea; species Nonomuraea sp. NPDC049784. Next base: position 115,989 of record NZ_JBFAMX010000001.1, on the reverse strand, counting down.
CGTCGCCGTCCGTGGTGGCGACGGCGATCGTCACGCCGTCCTCGTCGTGGATTTCCGCGGTCGCGTCGCCGCCCCCGAAGGCGACGAGAGTGATCTCGGCAGGCACGTCCACCGTGTCTCCTGGTGTGGTGACCGGGATGAGCGCGCCGTGCCGTACGAAGAGGGGGATCTGGTCGAGCGGCTTGCCGACCGTGATGTAGCGGGCGCCTTCGAGCACCTCGCCCGTCCAGTAGTCGACCCACGCGCCGCGCGGCAGGTACACCCTCCTGGTGCCCTTGGGCGCGGTCATGGGGGCGACGAGCAGGTCGCGGCCGAGCAGGTACTGCAGGTCGGCCTGCCAGGCCACCGGGTCGTCCGGGTAGTCCACGCACATCGCCCGCATCATGGGCGCGCCGGTGCGCGCGGCCTCGACGGCCGCGGAGTAGATGTACGGCATCAGCCGGTAACGCAGCTTCAGAGCGTCGACGGCCTGCTCCTCGACGGCGGGGAACTCCCACGGCTCGCGGGTGGTCGTGCCGTGCAGGCGCAGCAGCGGGGAGAGCGCACCGAACTGGGCCCAGCGCACGTACAGGTCGTCGGTGGGCCTGCCGGTGAAGCCGCCGGCGTCGTGGCTCCAGAACGGCACGCCGGACAGGCCGTGCGCGAGGCCGCCCCTGATCGTGCTGCCCATGGCGGCGTAGCTGGTGTAGGTGTCGCCGCCCCACTGGGCGCTGTGGCGCTGGCCGCCGAGGTACGAGGAGCGCGCCCAGACGAGGTCGTGGCCGTGAACCTCGCGGGTGACGGCGGAGACTGCGTCGTTGAACAGCAGGGTGTAGACGTTGTGCAGGTCGGTGCCGGTCATGCCGTTGAAGGCGACCGAGTCGGCGGGCACGCCCTCGGCGAAGTCGGTCTTGAACGCGTCCACGCCCTGGCGCAGCAGGTCTCTCAGCAGCCCGGTGAACCACTCGACGGCCTGCGGGTTGGTGAAGTCCACGATCCCGCACGGCGGGAAGGACTCGTGCCAGCAGTCGGCGACGTAGGTCTCACCCGACTGCTTTTTCAAGAAATATCCGGCTTGGTCGCCCTCGGAGAAGGCGGGGCTCAGGTGGGAAATATACGGATTCATCCACAGGCAGACCCTGAACCCCATGTCCTTCAACTCGGCCAGCATCCCCACGGGGTCGGGGAAGTTCACGGGATCCCATCGCAGGTCCGACCAGTGCCCGTCGGTCTGCCAGTACGTGTCCAGATGCAGCACGTCGCACGGGATGCCGCGCTCCCTGATCGTCCGTGCCCTGGCCAGCACCCGCTCCTGGCTGTCCACGCAGAACCCGGACGAGATCCAGGTACCGAACGCCCACTTCGGCGGCAGCGACGGGCGACAGGTCAGCAGGTCGTAACGGTCCAGGACGTCGGAGGGCGTCGGCCCCGCGATCACGTAGTAGTCCATCACGTCGTCGGGCACGATGATCTGCACGACGCTGTGTGTGGACTGGCACACGTCGAACTCCGTCGGGGCGCCGCTGTCGACGAGGACGCCGTAGCCCTGGCTGGAGACGTACAGGGGGATGTTCTTGTACGCCCGCTGCGACTCGGCGCCGAACGCGTCGAAGTTCCACATGAGCGGGCGCTGGCCGCGCTTGTCCAGCCGCGTGAACGACTCACCGAAGCCGGCGAAGGCCTCGTCGGGGGCGGCGGCGAAGCTCTCGTGGTAGGCGACGGGGGCGCCGTTGGAGCTGGAGCGGCCGAAGGGGAGCGTACGCAGCCGCCCGCTGATGTCGGTGTGCCCGCGATCCTGCTCGACCAGCGTCTTCCCGGCGGCGTCGGTGAAGCGCAGATGCCACGGCGCCAGGCTGATCTCGGCCCGCAGCGAGCCCGCGTCCACGACGATCGGCTCCCCTGGCGCGACCCCGGCACGTGCCCCTGGATACGTGCCGGGGGTCACCAGTGAGATGGCCCCTTCCGAGCGCGGCCTGGCGGTCGCGTCCTCCGACAGCCGCACCCGGATGACTCCCTCACCGGCCACTCCCACCTGGACGACCAGCGTCTCCTCCGCCGTGGTGACCGCTTTCACCATCACCTCGGCACCGTCGGCCGCGACCAGTTCCGCGGCGGTCACCGCCGAAAGACCACCCTCGCCTCGTGCGCGAACCGGAAGCTCGGGCGGGTCCGCGACGAAGTACTCGTGCGCGACCAATGGGGGGCGATAGGGCATGGAAGCTCCTTTGAACGGCTGCGCCAACTCGTGAGTTAGTTTGCTGTTCATACCAACAAACGTCAACGGTCAGCGCCCCACTTCGTCCAACCCCACCGCCCTCGAGCACCGTGGGCGGGCCATCACGTGCCCGGCTCAAGATCGGGTCTTGGCCGAGGGCGAATCTCATCGGGCGTAGAGCCTCCGCGCCCACAGATATCCGGCCAGGGCGATGAGCGCTCCAGACGGCCGCCTCCACGAAACTGGAGCCGCCAGGCGACCGGCCGGCAGCGCGCGCAGGCGGTCGATGGCGCGGGGCAGGCGGCGGATGCGCCGCAGGTAGGGGGGACCTTATGGCTATAACTCGTTAGCAGAGGTAATATTCTAGGCGTGAGCCTATCGGATCTACCAGAGTCCTTGATCTCCGTCATATCCGGCATCCAGCGGCTTGTCCGGCGCAAGCTGCGCCCCGGTGTGACAGGCCCGCGGCTGTCCGGCGCCCAGGTCGAGCTGCTGCGCCTGGTCGCCGCCACGCCCGGCATCGGGGTGTCCGCCGCGGCCAAGGAGCTGTATCTGGCGGGCAACTCCGTGTCCACGATGGTCAACCAGCTCACGGCCGCCGGGCTGCTGCACCGCGAGCCCGGCCACGAAGACCGCCGCTCCGCGCGGCTGCTGCCGACCCCGCAGGGCGAGGCCCGGCTGCGCGACTGGCGCGAACGCCGCGCCGCGCTCGTCCGCGCGCACGTCGACCGGCTCGACGAGACCGACCAGCAGGCGCTCGCCGCCGCGGTCCCCGCCCTCCGCAGGCTCGCCGACGGCTTGCGCGAGGAGGTGGCCCGGCCATGAGAGACGCCCTGACCTGCGGCGGTCTACGAAAGGAGGTTGGCGAGCCATGAGTGACGCCCTGACCTGTGACGGCCTGCGCTACTCCTTCGGCCAGACCAGAGCCGTCGACGATCTGGACCTCTCGGTCACGTCCGGCGAGATCTTCGGCCTGCTCGGCCCGAACGGCGCCGGCAAGACCACCGCCATCCGCTGTGTGACCACGCTCCTGCCGGTCCAGCCCGGCATGGTCCGGGTCTTCGGCCGCGACGCGGCCACCGAGCCGATGGCCGTGCGCCGCCTGCTCGGCTACGTTCCGCAGCAGCTGTCGGCGGACGGCCGCCTCACCGGCCGCGAGAACGTGTCCCTGTTCGCCCGGGTCTTCGACATCCCCCGACGCGAGCGCGCCGCCCGCGTCGCCCAGGCGCTGGAGGCGGTCGGGCTCGCCGACGTCGCCGACCGGCTCGCCGAGACGTACTCCGGCGGCATGGTGCGCCGGCTGGAGTTGGCCCAGGCGCTGGTCAGCGCGCCGCGGCTGCTCATCCTGGACGAGCCGACGATCGGGCTCGACCCCATCGCCCGCGCCGGCGTGTGGGAGCACATCCAGGCGGTGCGCGCGGCCGTCGGCATGACGGTCCTGGTCACCACCCACTACATGGACGAGGCCGACCAGTACTGCGACCGGGTGGCGCTCATGCACCAGGGACGCGTCCGGGCGGTCGGCACGTCCGAACAGCTCACCGAGGAGCTGCGCGCCCGTCGCGGCGACGATTCCACGCCGACGCTGGAGGACGTCTTCAGGGACGTCGCCGGCAGCGGCCTCCACGAGGAAGGAGGTGAGTTCCGCGATGTCCGGCGTACCCGCAACACCGCCTCCCGCGTCGGCTGACCGCCCACGCGGCACGGGGCTGGACCTGCTCACCACCCCACCGCCCGAGCGCGCGCGATGGCGCGTCCTGCCCGCCAGGGTGGTCGCGATGTGCGTGGTGGAGTTGCAGAAGCTCCGTCACGACCGCACCGAGCTGTACACCCGCGCGATCCAGCCGGCCCTGTGGCTGCTGGTCTTCGGCGAGACCTTCACCCGCATCCAGGCGATCCCGACGAACGGCGTGCCGTACCTCGACTACCTGGCTCCCGGGATCATCGCGCAGTCCACGATGTTCATCGCCATCTTCTACGGCATCCAGATCATCTGGGAGCGCGACTCGGGTGTCCTGACGAAGCTGCTGGTCACGCCCACCCCGCGGTCGGCGCTGGTCACCGGCAAGGCGTTCGCGGCCGGGGTGAAGGCGGTGATCCAGGCCGTCGTGGTGATCGCCATCGCGGCGCTGCTGGGTGTGGCCATGACGTGGAACCCGCTGCGGCTGGCCGGGGTGATCGTCGTCGTGGTGCTCGGCTCGGCGTTCTTCTCCTGCCTGTCGATGTCGATCGCCGGGATCGTCCTGACGCGCGACCGCCTGATGGGCATCGGCCAGGCCATCACCATGCCGCTCTTCTTCGCCTCCAACGCCCTCTATCCCACCACCGCCATGCCCGCCTGGCTGCAGGCCATCAGCACGGTGAACCCGCTCAGCTACCAGGTCGACGCCCTGCGCGGCCTGCTGCTCGGCACCCCCGCGCACCTACCGCTGGACGCCGCGGTCCTGCTGGCGGCCGCCGTGCTCGGCATCGCGGCCGCCTCCCGCCTGCTACGCCGCCTCGCCCGCTGATCCACCGAGATCTGCTGGGCGGCGTGGTCCGGACCGTCCGGGCCGCGAACGACCTGCCCAACCCCCCTTTGACCTGGGCACCTTCCAAGGGCACCTGGACGACCTCACCGTCCCTCCCGACGCTCCTGACCGGCTGCGCGCCATCCTCCAGGCCCCGCGCAAGCAGGCGCTGCGACTACAGCTGGACCTGCTCGCACTGGTCGAACCCCACCTGCCGCTCGCTCCCGGACCGCGCCACGCGTAGGCCACGCGGTCTCTCGCAGGGTCTCATCGTTGAGACTAATTAAAGAAGCTGGTCTCAAGACACTCACTTCGCGGACCTCGCCCGAGCTTGGTCTCATTGATGAGACCAGGACTGTGCTTATCGCCAGACGTCGAGCAGTTCCTCCGGGGCGATGTGCCGGACGCCGTCCACGCTGCATCCGCTGCGGGAGATCGCATAGAGAGGCGTGGAAGAGTCCGCTCCAGGCGTCTTGGAGCGGTGGACGATGAGTTGGCTCAGGTCGTGATGGTCAAACGGTCGGTCCTCGAGCCATTTCACAGAGCCCACCATGGTGATCGTCTTCGCAACCGACTCCCGATCGGCACCTATGATGTCGATCTCGGGGTCATTGGTCCTGGTCCAGTATCCGCCGATTGCCCCAGTTCGCTCAGGTAGGTCGTCCATGCGGCGGAAAGACTCCTGGATCAAGGGCTCGATGGCCATTCCTCGCCACGATGTCCATGACAGGCGGATCCGCTCCAGGACTTTGTCTCCGCGGCCGCGTTCGATGTCGGTCAGCCGGGATCCGATGAAGGGAATCCAGAACCGCAGATGCGAGTCGATCACGCGATATCGCGAGTCCCGCGATGGGCGCGTCGACAGCGGTCTGTCCACGGCGATCATGCGCTTTTCCAGGAGGAGTTGGAGTGCGCGATTCATCGTCGCACGGGGGATGTCCTGGGTGGCGGTCGCGATATTGGAGTGCGTGCGCTGCCCGGAGCCGATGGCGTTGAGGACTTGATGAGCGTGCGCTTCAGGCGGGCACTCAGCAGCCAGGGCGCGCTCTCCGCTGACTATCAAGGCCGAGAGCGGGTCATCGAGTGCCTGCTCCAAGTACGTCCAGAGAGAACCGCCCTTGGGCCACTCTTCACAGATCATCGGCAGTCCGCCCCAAACCAGATGTGCGTCGAACGCCTCTGCGGGAGGAAGGTCGAGCGCCTGTCCGACGTCATATGGCGTCAGAGGGTTGACCACGAAATCGGCGGCCCGCTGGTAGAAGGGGCGGCTATAGGTGTTGATCGCCTCCATCATGGATAGATCGGAGCCGATGAGGAGCAACAGGACAGGCCGTCTGGAGAACTCCTTGTCGAAGAGCTTCTGGAGCACGCCCTCCAATGTGGGGTCCGCCTTGATGAGGTAGGGCAGCTCGTCGATGACCACGATGCTGGGAGAGCCCTCTGGCAGGGCCCGGGCCAGGAGGGAGAGAGCGTCATGCCATGAGCTGGGTTGCTTGTCATCGAAGACGGACGCAGCGGGCAGGCTCGACGCGCGCACCTCCTCGATGAAGGTGCGAAGTTCCTCGCCGAGCGTCTGGCCGGTGGCTGTGTAGTAGACGTAGGGCAACTGTGCTTGCCGGATGAACTCCTCTGCCAGCCTGGACTTCCCGACTCGGCGGCGCCCCCGTATGAGCAGCGCGCGCCCAGGTCGGTCGAACCGCTGACGCTTCGTCTTCTCGAGGGCCCGCCGGAGGACGGTGAGCTCTCGTCGCCTGCCGATAAACGGTTCCATCGATCCTCCAGAAAGTCTCATGAATGAGACTAACTGAAGCGCTGGTATCAGCACATGGCCTTCATGGCCCTCATCCGTGTATTAGTCTCACGAATGAGACTTAAGGAGCCGTGTCCCGGGGGCCGCGGCCAGGACGCCTCGAGAACGGGCTACAGACCCAGAGAGGCGGAAAGGTCGGCCTTCAGGGCGTCGAGGTCGCGGGCGGCCTGTGCCCGGGCCTCCGCCACCTCACCAGTCACCGGAACGACGACCTCCAGGTAGCACTTCAGCTTGGGCTCCGTGCCCGAAGGGCGGACCACCACGCGGGCGTCGCCCGCCAGCCGGTACCGCAGCCCGTCCGTCGGCGGCAGCCCCCCGTCGCCCTTTGTCAGGTCGTCCGTACGCACGACCGCCCGGCCGCCCAGTTCGGACGGGGGACGGGTGCGCAGGCGGTTCATGGCGTCGGCGATCAGGGTCAGGTCGCTCACGCGGAAGGAGAGCTGCGAGGTCGCGTGGAGGCCGTAGCGGCGGGCCTGGTCGTCCAGGAGGTCCAGCAAGGTACGGCCCGAGCGCTTGGCCGCCGCGGCGATGCCGGCCACCGTGAGGGCGGCCCCGATGCCGTCCTTGTCGCGGACAGGGAGGCCCGCGTCGGAGCCGATGCTGTAGCCGATGGCCTCCTCGTAGCCGAAGACCAGCCCAGGACCCGCCTTGATGATCCACTTGAAGCCGGTCAGCGTCTCGCCGTAACGGACCCCGTGCGCTTGGGCGATCTTGCTCAGGAGGGTCGAGGAGACGATGGTGGTGGCGACCATGCGGTCGCCGGTGGTGTGGGTGATCACGTGCTCGGCCAGCAGGCCCCCGACCTCGTCCCCGGTCAGCATGCGGCACGTCCCGTCCGGCAGCGGCACCCCCACCGCGCACCTGTCGGCGTCCGGGTCGTTGGCCAGGACCAGGTCCGCGTTCAGCTTGGCGGCCAGCGCGATGGTCAGGTCCATCGCCCCGGGCTCCTCCGGGTTGGGGAAGGAGACCGTGGGGAAGTCGGGGTCGGGGTTGCGTTGTTCCTCGACGGCCACCGGGTTCTCGAAGCCGGCGGCGAGGAAGGCGCCCGTGAGCGTGGCGCCGCCGACCCCGTGCAGGGGCGTGTACGCCACGCGCAGGTCGCGGGCATCGCCCAGGGGCAGGGAGGTCACCGCGGAGATGTAGTCGTCGACGATGCTCTCGCCCAGCTCCGTCAGCGTGCCGGGACCGTGCAGGGGAAGCAGGTCGACGCGGCCCACGGTGTCGATGGCGGCCGAGATCTCGCGGTCGATGGGGGACACGATCTGGGAGCCGTCGCCCCAGTAGACCTTGTAGCCGTTGTCCCGCGGCGGGTTGTGGCTGGCCGTGACCGTCACCCCGGCGTCCGCGCCGAGGTGACGTACGGCGAAGGCCAGGACGGGGGTGGGCAGCGGGCCGGGCAGGAGAGAGGCGTGCAGTCCGGCGCCCGTCAGCACGGCGGCCGTGTCGCGGGCGAAGACGTCGGACTTGTGGCGGGCGTCGTAGCCGATGACCACGTGCTTGCCCGGCCCCAGCACCTTAGCCAGGCCGGCGGCGGCGCGCATGACGGTGACGCGGTTCATCCGGTTGGGGCCCGCCCCCAGCTCGCCGCGCAGGCCCGCCGTGCCGAACTCCAGCTTCGCCCCGAAGCGGTCCTGCAGCGCGGGAAGGTCCCAGCGTTCGAGCAGGTGGGAGAGCTCCGCCCGGGTCTCCGGGTCCGGGTCCTGGGCCAGCCACTCCCTGACGGCCCTCTCCAACATCACAGGCCTTCCTTCGTCAGGCCTGTGATGAACATGCTGTGTCCATTGGTTCGCTCGCTACGCTCACTCACAGCGAGTCCACCACCTTGGCCAGGAGGACCCCCATGCGGGCCGCCGTGGCGCGGCCGACCTCCAGGACCTCCTCGTGGTTGAGCGGCTCGCCCGACAGCCCCGCGCCCGGATTGGTGACCAGGGAGACGCCGAGCACCTCCAGGCCGGCCTCGCGGGCGGCGATGGCCTCCAGGACGGTGGACATGCCCACCATGTCGCCGCCCAGCGTGCGCAGCATGCGGATCTCGGCCGGCGTCTCGTACGTGGGCCCGCGGAAGGCCACGTAGACCCCCTCGGCCAGGCTCGGGGCGATCTCGTGCACCAGCGCCCGCAGGCGGCGCGAGTAGACCTCGGTGAGGTCGATGAACGTGGTGCCGGTGATCGGGTTGGCCCCGGTCAGGTTGATGTGGTCGCTGATCAGGACCGGGTCGCCGACGTTCTGCGTCTCGGGGCGCAGGCCGCCGGCGGCGTTGGTGAGCACGAGCGTGCGCACGCCGGCCGCCGCCGCCGTGCGTACGCCGTGCACGACCGCGTCCACCCCGAGCCCCTCGTACAGGTGCGTGCGCCCGAGGAACACAAGCGCGTGCCGCTCCGCCGAGGTGCGCACGACGCGGATCTTGCCGCCGTGCCCCGCCACGGCGGGCGCGCGGAAACCGGGCAGGTCGGTGAACGGCACCTCGCTCACCGTCTCACCGATCGCGTCGGCGGCGGGCACCCACCCCGACCCCATGACGAGCGCCACGTCGAAGGTGTCGAGGCCGGTCGCGTCCCGAAGAGCCGCGGCCGCCTCGGAGGCCAGGGTGTATGCGTCGATGGTCACAGCTCAGTAGTTTAGGAGGAGCCTGTCCAGCACCCGCACCCCGAACTGCAGGGCGTCCACCGGCACCCGCTCGTCCACACCGTGGAACATCGAGGCGAAGTCCATGTCCGCGGGAAGCCGCAGCGGCACGAACCCGAACCCGCGCACCCCGAGGTCGGCGAAGAACGTCTTGTTGTCGGTGCCGCCCGACATGCAGTACGGGATCGCCCGCGCCGCCGGGTCCTCGGCCTTCAGCGCCGCGATCATCGACTCGACCAGCGCCCCGTCGAACGAGGTCTCCAGCGCGATGTCGTGGTGCACGAACTCCCGCCGCACCTTCGGCCCGAGCAGCGAGTCGACCGTCTTGAAGAACTCCTCCTCGAACCCCGGCAGGAACCGCCCGTCGATAACCGCCGTTGCCTGGCCGGGGATGACATTCGACTTGTAGCCGGCGTTGAGCTGGGTCGGGTTGACCGTGTTGCGCAGCGTCGCACCGACGAAGCGCACGAGCGGCCCGATCTTGTCCAGGACGGGCTGCGGGTCGTCCTCGTCGAACGGGATCCCGAACGCGTCCGCGACCTCGGTGAGGAACTGCCGCACGGTCGGCGTGTAGGTGAGCGGCCAGTCGTGGTCGCCGATCCTGGCCACCGCCTTGGCGACCTCGGTGACGGCGTTGTCGGAGTTCAGCATCGAGCCGTGCCCTGCCGTGCCGTCGGCGATGAGCTTCATCCAGGCCAGGCCCTTCTGGGCGGTCTCGATGAGATAGAGCCGCAGCGACGGGTCGACCTCCAGCGAGTAGCCGCCGACCTCGCTGATCGACTCGGTGACGCCCTCGAACAGCTCGGGGTGGTTCGCGGTGAGGTACTTGGCGCCGTACACGCCGCCGGCCTCCTCGTCGGCCACCCACGCGAACACGATGTCCCGGCGCGGCTTGCGCCCCTCGCGCTTCAGCTGGCGCAGCACGGCCAGCATCATCGCGTCCATGTCCTTCATGTCCACGGCGCCGCGGCCCCAGATGTAGCCGTCGCGCACCTCACCACCGAAGGGGTCGACGGACCAGTCGTCGGCGTTGGCGGGCACCACGTCCAGGTGCCCGTGTACGAGCAGCGCGGGCAGTGAGGAGTCGCTGCCCTCGACGCGGGTGATCACGTTGCCGCGGCCGGGCTCGCTCTCGATGTACGTGGACTCGATCCCGACCTCGGCCAGCCTGGCCATGACGACCTCGGCCGCGGCCCGCTCGCCGGGTCCGCTGCCGTCCCCGTAGTTGCTGCTGTCGGCGCGAATCAGCTCCACGCAGAGGTCGGCGACTTCCTTCTCGGCGGGTGTCATGGCGTTTTCTCCCAACGGTGATCCAACGTGAGCAGTCCGGACTTATGGAGATGACCGCGCTTGTAGGCGCGGGTGATCAGGGTGAGGTCGCTGTCGGTGATCTCGTCGTACTGTCCGACGACGCGGGTCATGAAGCGGTAGAGGTCGGCCTCGTGCGCGGCCACGACCTGCACGATCAGGGAGTGGTTGCCCGAGGTGGCGGCGCAGTAACGTACGTCAGGGTGCGCGGCCAGCCGCTGGCCGACCAGGTCCAGCGCGTACGGCCGGACCTTCAGCCAGAGCATGGCCTCGACCTCGAGCCCGAGCAGCGCGGGCTCCACCTCGGCGCGGGGCAGCAGCAGCCGCCGCTCGATCAGCGAGGTCACCCGCCTGCGCGCGGTCGGCACGGAGATGTCGAGGCGCTCGGCGACGGTGGTGAACGCGATCCTGCCGTCGGCGGCGAGCAGCTGGGCGATCTCCTCCTCCAGAGGTGACAGGCCCTCCTCGTCGGGCAGGCCCTCGGGGGGCGGCGCCGGCCGCAGCTCGGCCACCTCCTGCTCGCTGAGGTACGGCGCGTGCCACTCGGCCACGGTCCTGAACGTGTGGAGCACGACTTGAGCCTGCGTCTGCCGCACACCGTCGATCTCGGAGACCTGCGCGGACAGGATGTGGTGCAGCTGCTCGCGGGACGGCGAGACCAGCTCGCAGCCGATGTCGGCGGCCCCGGTCAGCGCGTAAACCGATCGCGTGTCGGGCCGGTCGGCCAGGGCCTCGGCCACCTTGCCCGCCGTGCCGGGGCGCACCTGGACGTGGAGGTGCACCGGACGCCCGTGCCCGGTGCGCAGGTCGTCGTAGATGGCCGTGACCCCCACGATCCCCTCGGAAATCAGGCGCTGCAGCCTCCTGGCGACCGTGCGCTCATGCTCGCCGACAGCCCTGCCGATCTCGCCCCACGAGGCGCGCGGGCTGACTTGGAGCGCGGCGACGAGGCGCCGGTCGAGAACATCCACCTGCAACCTGTTCTATGTCGGGTTTGTAAATATCTGGCCAGAGATTTGACTGTTTCGGTCGTCCAACTGCACAGTAAGCCATCTCCGCACTTTGCAGCAAAGGAGCCCCCCGTGGCGACCTCCCCCGTGACACATTCGCCAGTCGGCATCCCCAAGAGCCGCGTCCGCCAGCTCATGGCGGCCAGCATCGGCAACGTCGTCGAGTGGTACGACTGGTACGCCTATACGTTCCTCGCGACGTACTTCTCCGCCCAGGTCTTCCCCAAGAGCGTCGGCGGCCTGGTGGCGCTGCTGAGCGCCTACGGCGTGTTCGCGGTGGGCTTCTTCATGCGCCCGCTGGGCGGCCTGCTGGTCGGCGCGTTCGCCGACCGGTTCGGGCGCAAGGCCGCGATGACGTTCACGATCGTGCTGATGGGCGCGGGGTCGCTGCTGCTGGGCGTGACTCCGACATACGAGTCCGTGGGCATCCTGGCGCCGATCATCCTGACCCTCGCCCGCCTCATCCAGGGCCTGTCCGTCGGCGGCGAGTTCGCCGCCGCGACCACGTTCCTGGTGGAATCGGCCCCGCCCGGGCGGCGCGGCCTGTTCTCGAGCTTCCAGTACGTCAGCACCACCATCGGCCAGCTCGTGGCCTCCGGGCTGGCCGCGCTGCTCGCCTCGGGCCTCGCCAAGGAGGACATGGGCTCGTACGGCTGGCGCATCCCGTTCATCGTGGGCGCGGTCATCAGCCTCGTGGGCCTGTGGATCCGCAAGGGCGCCGACGAGACCTCGGCCGTGGCGGAGGAGATCCAGCGCGGCGAGGTCAAGCGGCCGCGCCTGTTCGAGTTCCTGGTGAGCTACCCCAAGGCGGCCGCCACGATCGTCGGGATCACGATCGCGGGCACCGTGGCGTACTACACCTGGACGAGCTTCCTGCCGATCTACGCGCAGATCACGGTCAAGTTCGACGTGGCGGAGTCGCTCCAGGTCGGCACGATCTCGCTGTTCTTCTTCATGCTGCTCCAGCCGCTGCTCGGCCTGCTGTCGGACCGCATCGGCCGCAAGCCCATGCTGATCACCTTCGGCGTCGCCTTCGTGGTGCTGCCGGTGCCGCTGCTCGGCATGCTGTCCAACTCGTTCGCCAGCCTGCTGGTCGTGCAGCTGATCGGCATGCTGTTCCTCGGCTGCTTCACCTCGATCTCCGCCGCGGTGAACTCCGAGCTCTTCCCGACCAGGGTGCGCGCGGCCGGGGCGGGCTTCCCGTACTCGCTGACCGTGGCGCTCTTCGGCGGCACCGCGCCGCTGCTCGGCACCGCGCTCAAGGACGCCGGGAACGTGCAGGTGTTCCCGTACTACATGTCGGCGCTGGCGCTGATCTCGACGCTGGTCTACATCTTCGTGCTCAAGGAGACCAAGGATCAGCCGCTGAGCTAACCGCCGTAAGAGGTGCAGGGGCGCTCCCGCAGCTCCTTGACGTAGTCGTCGGGGGCGCCCGCCCGCTCGGCCGCCTCGGCCAGGCTGCCGAGGTAGCGGGCCGAGGGCAGGCCGCCCTCGTAGCCGTCGAGCACGTAGAACCAGGCCACTACCTCGCCCTCGAGGGTCTGCACGCGCAGCCGCACCTTGTGGTAGGCCCCGCGCACCGCGCCCTCCCACTGGTCGAGCGAGGTCTCCTCCCAGTCGGGCACGTCGTAGAGCACCACGAACACGTGCTCGTCGGGATCCTCCACGATCGTGGCGAGCGCGCCGTCCCAGGCGAGGTCATATCCGCCGAACGTCAATCGCCAGCCGGTCAGCCAGCCGATACCCCAGATCGGAGAGTGCGGGGCACGCATGGCCATCTGCTCCGGGTCCATGTTCGAGCCGTACGCGGCATAAAGCCGAAGCTCACTCGGCTTGCCTGAAGGACCTGAAAGCCACACCACGATCCACCCCTCTCACCGGGTGCCGCTCGCCATCCAGCTACCGCGCCATCCTGTCACGCTGGACAGCCGTCTCCGTCCATCGGCCTCAGACCGAAGGACGACGTGTCATCCTTCGTCACCAAAGCTCCATGCCCTCTCTTGACACCCGATGGGCCAGTTGCAGCCTTACCGAGCTCATGCGGAACAATGGGTTATGTGACGAGGATCGTGATCATTGGTGGCGGACCAGGCGGCTACGAGGCGGCGCTGGTGGCCGCCCAGCTAGGCGCGCAGGTCACGATGGTCGAGCAGGACGGCCCGGGTGGCGCGTGCGTGCTGACCGACTGTGTGCCGTCCAAGACGCTGATCGCGACCTCGGTCCGTAAGCAGGCCCTGCTCGACGCGCCGTCGCTGGGCATCTCCTTCGACGGGGGGCCCGACGGCGAGGCAGGCACGGTCGGGATCGATCTTCCCCTGGTCAACAAGCGAGTGAAAGAGCTGGCCCAGGCCCAGTCGGCCGACATCGCCACCCGGGTGGAGGCCGAGGGCGTCGAGATCATCAGGGCGCGCGGCCGGCTGGTCGATCCGCAGGTGGTCAAGGCGGGCGACCGTACGATCAGAGCCGATGTGGTGATCGTGGCCACCGGTGCGACGCCGCGTGTGATGCCCACCGCCGAGCCCGACGGCGAGCGCATCCTCACCTGGCGCCAGCTTTATGACATCGAGGAGCTGCCCGAGCACCTGATCGTGGTCGGCTCGGGCGTGACGGGCGCGGAGTTCGCGGGCGCGTACCGCTCGCTGGGTTCGGAGGTCACGCTGGTCTCCAGCCGCGACCGGATGATGCCCAACGAGGACGCCGACGGCGCCGAGGTGCTCGAAGAGGTCTACCGCCGCCGCGGCATGAACGTCATGGGCCGCTCGCGTGCCGCCGGCGTCAAGCGCACGGCCGACGGCGTGGTCGTGACCCTGGAGGACGGCCGCACGGCCGAGGGGTCCCACGCGCTGATGACGGTCGGCATGATCCCCAACACCACGGGCATCGGCCTGGAGGAGGCCGGGATCCAGCTCGACAAGGGCGGCTTCGTCAAGGTCGACAAGGTCTCGCGCACGTCCGCGCCCGGCGTCTACGCGGCCGGTGACTGCACGGGCGTGCAGATGCTGGCCTCGGTGGCCGCCATGCAGGGGCGCATCGCGGTCTGGCACGCGCTAGGGGAGGCCGTCCAGCCGCTGCGGCTGGCCACGGTGGCCTCCAACATCTTCACCGACCCGGAGATCGCGGCGGTCGGCGTCGCGCAGCGGGTGATCGAGGCGGGCGAGGTCGAGGCGAACGTGGTCAAGCTGCCGCTGGCCACCAATGCCCGGGCGAAGATGCAGGGGTTCAACGACGGGTTCGTCAAGCTGTTCTGCCGGCCGCACACCGGGATCGTGCTGGGCGGCGTGGTCGTGGCGCCGCGGGCTTCCGAGCTGATCCTGGCGGTGTCGGTGGCGGTGCAGCAGCGCCTGACCGTCGACCAGCTCGCCCACACGTTCGCCGTTTACCCGTCGATGTCCGGGTCGATCACTGAGGCGGCCCGCCGCCTGATGCAGCCGGGCGTGGCCATCTGACGGCGCCGAGGCCCCGGGGGCCCCGGCGCCGCTGAACGTCAGGCCAGGCGGAACTGCAGGTCGATGTCCCAGTTGTTCATGTCGGGCTCCACCAGCGGGTTGGTCTTGTAGAACTCCAGGCGGCAGCCCCAGTGCTCCGTCCCGTCCTTCTCGGTCATGTCCCAGGTCAGCCCCTGCTCCTCCGCCCACTTCAGCAGCGAGGAGATGACGCCGGCCAGCTGGTCAGGGTGGCCGTGGTGGGAGACCGTGACGTAGCGGCCCGCGGGGAGGACATCGGTGAAGATCTCGCCCTCCCCCTCCACCGTCGCACCGACCGGCACTCCGGCCTGCACCACGAGCCGGTCCTCGGCCATGTTGATGCTGTCGTACCTGAAGAACGGGGCTTCGGCGGGGGCTGCCCCGCGTTCGGCGAGCCAGCCGATCAGGCCCGCGATGCGGTCTCCGACCAGGCCGAAGCTGGTCATGGTGATGGTCTTGCGGATCCCGATGTAAGGACGGTCCGGGAATTCAATGATTTGTGGCATGTTTCCTCCTTCACCCCTCAGTACGAAGCGCGTGCGCGAAACTCATCGGCAGGTCGAAGAAGGGGAACAGGCCGGGGTCCAGGTACGTGGTCGTGCCCGCGATGCGACCATCCACGATGTCCAGGATGACCAGGGCGAACGGCTTGCCGTCCATGTACTGGCCGAAGGCCGGGGAGCCGTTGGCCCAGGCCGGTAGGAGGCGGGTGCCGGCGCACGGCGCGTCCGACGCGAGCAGGACCGCCCGGATGCTCTCGCGGCCCCGCAGCCACCATGTGAACGGCGGCATCGACATCGTGGCGTCCTCGTGCAGCAGCGACACCAGGGCGTCCACGTCGTACCGCTCGAAGGCCGACACGTAGCGGGACAGCATTTCCTCGTCCACCTCCAGGTCGCTGGGTCCCACAGCGGGGAGCTTGGCGCGGGCCCGTTGCAGAGTGCTGTTGACGGACGTGACCGTGGTCGACAGGAGGCTTGCGGTCTCGGCGGCGCTCCATTTGAGGACGTCGCGGAGGATGAGAACGGCGCGCTGCCGGGGCGGGAGGTGCTGCAGGGCCGCCACGAAGGCCAGGCGGATGGTCTCGCGGGTCACCGCCAGGTCCTCGGGGCTGACGCGGCTGTCCGGGATGGGGTGGATCCAGCGCTCGGGAGGGAGTGGCGCGCCCAGGTCGGCCCCCGGTGTGGCGGCGGGGCCGAGGTCCATGGCGCGGGCGCGGCGTTGCGGACCGCGCAGCATGTCGAGGCAGATGTTCGTGGCCAGGTGGAACAGCCACGAGCGCAGGGGGCCGCGCGCGGCATCGTACGTGCGCCACGCCCTGACGAACGCCTCCTGCACCGCGTCCTCGGCCTCGAACCCCGAGCCCAGCATGCGGTAGCAGTAGCCGGTCAGCTCGCCCCGGTGCCACTCCAGCTCCGTCGCGTCCACTATGCCGACGTCACCTCGATCTGCAGCTCGGTGACCCATTCGTCCTTGTTCTCCGGGCAGTGCAGGGAGATCTCCCTCGCCAAGCCCAGGGACTGGTAGCCGTTCTCCTCGATCCAGTGGGCCAGCGCCTGGAACGTCGGCAGCGCCGAGTCCATCGACCCATGGTGGATGATCGTTGCCGCCGTCGGCATCGCGGGCAGGTCCACGATCTGGAAGTCGTACGAGTCGCCGGGCGGCGCGGCGACCGGCATGCAGGCGTGGATGATGACGGAGCCGTCATCCTCCGCCTGGTAGTAAGCGAGCCCGGGGCCGGTGATCCGCACGGCGGCGGCCTCCACACGCCGGCAGAGCTCGCCGAAGAGCGGCGTGATCACGGGGCCGATGTGCTCGCCCTCATAGCCGGCCGCCCGGGCGCTCAACTCCCCGACCCGGACCGGGCTCACGGCCTTCAGGACAACCTCCGCCGTCTGCAAGTGACCCTCCCGCTCGATGGTGCGCAATCGCGCCTCGACGCCTCGGAGCCTGGCCAGGTCGGCGTTGATCTGGGCCTCGAGCTGGGCACGGCGCAGCCGTACCATGCCGTGCAACTCCTCCGCGCTCACCTTCTCGTCCAGGATCGCCCTGACCTGCTCCAGAGTGAAGCCGAGGTCCTTGATCGCGACGATCCGGTTGAGCCTGGCCAGCTGCGCGGCCTGGTAGGAACGGTAGCCGGTGGCCGCGTCCACGTGCGCAGGGCGCAGCAGGCCGATGGCGTCGTAGTGGCGCAGCATGCGCACGGACACCAGCCCGAGCCTGGCGAAGTCTCCGATGTTGAACATGACGCCTCCAGGTGTGGGGCCTGACACGGTGTCAGGGTCAACCTAATGGCGATTTAGGGATTCATGAGGTATTTTTTCAGGCATGGGCGACCGAACGTTCGGTAGGTCCGTTCTGGACCTCACTGACCGGGACGCGGATGCGAGCCGGCGGATCAGGACGGCGGCGGTGCTGCTGTTCGCCCGGCAGGGCTACGCGGCCACGAGCATCCGCGACCTGGCCAAAGCCGTCAACATGACTAATGCCGGGATTTATCACCATGTGTCGAGCAAGGAGGCCCTGCTCGCCGACCTCATGCGCGTCGCCCAGCAAGGGCTGATCGACGCCACGGAGCACATGCTGCGCGACGTCGAAAGCCCCGCCGACCGCCTCGCCCTGCTGATCAGCTCGCTCACCGCCGTCCATGCCCTCAGCCCCATGACCACGCGTGTCATGGACGACGAGCTGCGCTCTCTGACGCCCGGCTCAGCCGGCCGCGACGAGATCATCGCCCTGCGCGACGCGTACGAGGACTACTGGAAGGACACCCTCGCGCGAGGCGTCGAGACCGGAGCGTTCCGCGTCGCCGACCAGAAGCTGACCCGCCTGGCCCTGATGTCCATGTGCACCGGCACCAGCGAGTGGTACCGCCCCGATGGGGACTCCTCGCTGGAGCAGGTGTGCGCCGAGTTCGTCACGATCGGCCTGGCCGCCGTCCGCGCGCCCGCCCAGGCCACGACAGCCCTCGATCTCTCACTGCTGCCCGACTTCCCGTGGGAGCCGCCGGATGCGCCAAACGATCCCCGACCTGATGAGGCACGCCGCTAGCACGTACGGCACGCGCGAGTTCCTCCGTTTCCCCGACACCTCGCTCACCTTCGAAGACGCCGACGCCCGGTCCGACGGCCTGGCCGCCGCCCTGATCGACAAGGGCGTCCGGCCCGGCGACCGCGTGGCGATCATGATGGACAACGTCCCGGACTGGCCGCTGAGCTGGCTGGCGATCCTGAAGGCGGGCGCGATCACCGTGCCGGTGAACGTCCGGTATCGGGCCGCCGACCTGGAGCACGTCCTGCGCGACTCGGGCGCCGTGGCCACGCTGACCACCGAGGACCACGCCCCGCACATCCCGGGTACGGTCTACGTCCTCGATTCGGCCACACCCGCAAGAACCCCGGCCAGGACCCACGATGTCGCGAATTTTCAGTACACGTCGGGGACGACCGGGTTTCCCAAGGCCTGCATGCTCACCCACGACTACTGGCTCAGGACCGCCCAACTGGTCGCCGACCAGGTCCGCCTGCGCGACGACGACGTCATGCTGATCGCCCAGCCCTACTCCTACATGGACCCGCAATGGGTCACCCTCCTCTGTCTCATCGGCGGCATCCCCCTCGTGGTGCTCCCCCGCTTCTCCGCCTCCGGCTTCTGGGCCTCGGCCAGGGAGCACGGCGCCACGCTCACGTACGTGCTGGGCTCGATGCCTCTCCTGCTGCACAAGCAGCCGCCACACGCCGACGACGGCGCCGGCCGGATGCGTCTCGTGCTCTGCTCGGGCATCCGGCCGGACCTGCACAGGGCGTTCGAGGAGCGCTGGGGCGCGCCGTGGCGCGAGCTGTACGGCTCCACGGAGAGCGGCCCCGACCTGGGGGTGCCCATCGACGCCGAAGAGACGGTCGGCACCGGCGCCATGGGCCTGCCGTACCCGGGCAAGGAGGTCACGCTGGACGATGAGACCAGCGAGATCCTGGTCAGAGGCGAGCCCATGATGAAGGGCTACTGGAACCATCCGGAGGCCACCGCTCATGCCTTCAGAGGCGGCTGGTACCACACCGGCGACCTGGGCTTCCGCGATGAGCACGGCTACATCCATCACGCCGGTCGATTGAAGGACATGGTGCGCAGGGGCGGCGAGAACATCTCGTGCGCCGAAGTGGAGAGCGTGCTCACCCAGCACCCCGCGGTTCTCCAGGCGGCCCTGGTGCCCATCCCCGACGACCTGTGGGGCGAGCTGCCGAAGGCGTTCCTCCAGCTCCGCCCTGGCCACGCCGCCGACGCGGACACGGCCATGAGCGTGATCGAGCATGCCAGGGAACACCTGGCCCGCTTCAAGATCCCGGAGTACGTGGAGTTCGTCGTGGAGTTCGCGCTCACCCCGTCGGCCCGCGTCGAGAAGCGCCACCTGCTCCACCCGGACCGCGACCAGCGCGCCGCCCCAGCCATCGCAATCCCCAAGGAGAGACCGTGATCGAAGTGACCGAACGCGACGAGGTGGCCGTGATCACGCTCGCGCGTCCCGAGAAGCTCAACGCCCTCACCGCCGGCATGCGCAGGGACCTGGCGGCGGCCATCCGCGCACATGGCAGGAGCGTCAGGGGCATCGTGGTCACCGGCACCGGCCGGGCGTTCTCGGCCGGTGAGGACATCCACGAGGCGGCCGGCAAGTCGCTGGTCGAGGAGGTCGAGCTCTTCCACGACATGACCAGGGCAGTCCTGGAGACGCAGGTCCCGGTCCTGGCGGCGGTCAACGGCCTGGCCGTGGGCGGGGCCGCCGAGTGGACGCTGAGCTTCGACGCCCGCATCGGCACCCCGGCGGCCGAGTACTTCCTCCCGGAGAACCACATCGGCCTGTCGATCTCCAACGCCTCCAGCTACCTGCTCCCCCGCCTGGCGGGCGCCAAGGCGCTGAGGCTGGTGCTCGACTCCACCCGCATGACCGCCGAGCAGGCCCTGGCCACGGGCCTGCTGGACGAGATCGTCGCCCCGGAAACGCTCCTGGACACGGCGATCGAGCGCGTGCACCACTGGACGCGGCCGGGCTCCGCCACTGCGGTGCACCTGGGGCTGCTGCGGCCGCCCGTCGACGAGGTCGAGCGGGCCTTCGCAAGGGAGACGGAGGCCGCCAAGCAGGTGGAGGAGTCGGGGATCGCCCAGGCGGGCATGTCCCGCTTCGTCAACAGGCCTAGGCGATGACGATCGCCGCGACCACCAGCACCACGGCCGCCACCAGCACCGCGATCGAGTCGTAGGACCACGTGACCCGGCCCGGCGCCGCCTCCTGCTCACGGTGCCTGGCCGACTCGGCGCGCTCGCGGATCTGCTCGCCCACCCAGTCGGCGTGCGTCTTGCCCGCGAACGCCTCCACCGCCGCCTGCTCCGCCTTCGACAGCGTGGGCTCGGCGCTGAGGCGCCCGCGCTGCTGCCTGGGCATCCCGCGCCGCTGCGCCCTGGCCCGCTCCCGAGCGCTGCTCATCGGCGTCCAGAGCCGCAGCACCTGCCCGTCGCCGTACTGGACGTTGATCGAGTGGGACACCGTCACATCCTCGACCGAGGCCCACGGCAGGAACGTGGTGCGGAGCGGGTTGCGACCCACCAGCCCCTCCTCCGTGAACACGGTGGCGGGGCGCAGCGCGATCACGTAGACCAGCGCCGTGATCGCGCCCAGCACGGCCAGGGCCACCAGCGACGACTTGCCGGTGTAGTGGGCGATCAGGTCCCACACGTTGAAGGCGACGAAGGCCAGCCACACCCACGCCAGCACGAACGCGGTCCTGGACCGGTAGGTCTGCTTCACGGCTGCCACTTGAGCTGCGCGAACCCCGGCTTGATCACGCCGTTGATCAGCGCCAGCCGCTCGTCGAACGGGATGAACGCCGACTTCATCGCATTGACCGCGAACCACTGCAGGTCATCCCAGCCGTAGCCGAACGCCTCGACCAGTTTGGCGAACTCCTGCGACACACTGGTCGAGCTCATCAGCCGGTTGTCGGTGTTGACCGTGACCCGGAAGTGCAGCCGCCGCAGCAGCCCGATGGGGTGCTCGGCGATCGACGCGGCGGCCCCGGTCTGCAGGTTGGAGGTGGGGCACATCTCCAGCGGGATGCGCTTGTCACGCACGTACGCCGCCAGCCTCCCCAGCTTGGCGGACCCGTCCCCGGACACGGAGATGTCGTCGATGATCCGCACACCGTGCCCGAGCCGGTCGGCGCCGCACCACTGGATCGCCTGCCAGATCGACGGCAACCCGAACGCCTCGCCCGCGTGAATGGTGAAGTGGGCGTTCTCCCGCTGGAGGTACTCGAACGCGTCGAGATGCCGCGTGGGCGGGTAACCCGCCTCGGCCCCCGCGATGTCGAACCCCACCACGCCGACGTCGCGGTAGCGCACGGCCAGCTCGGCGATCTCCATCGAGCGCGCCTGGTGCCGCATGGCCGTCAGCAGCGTGCCGACCCGGATGCCGCGCCCCTCGGAGCCCTGCCTGAACCCTTCGAGCACCGCCTCCACCACCTCGTCGAGACTCAGCCCCGTGGTGGTGTGCTGCTCGGGTGCGTAGCGCACCTCGGCGTAGACGACGCCGTCGTCCGCCAGGTCCTGAGCGCACTCGGCGGCCACGCGCACGAGCGACTCGCGCGTCTGCATGACCCCGACGGTGTGCTCGAACGTCTCCAGATAGCGCTCGAGAGAGCCCGAGTCGGACGCCTCCTCGAACCACTGGCGAAGGTTGTCGGGGTCGGTGGTGGGCAGCCGATCGTAGCCGGTCTCCCTGGCCAGCTCGACGATCGTCTCGGCGCGGAGCCCGCCGTCGAGGTGATCGTGCAGCAGCACCTTGGGAGCCCGCCGGATCTCGTCAAGCGTGGGACTCATCTCGCCATGATAGGGCGTCCGTCCCGTACGGCTCAGTCGCGACCGGCGCTCTCCGGTGAGAAGGCGGGCAGGCACACCGCGATGTACTCGGCACCCTCGGGACCCACGCTGTAACGGACCTTCTCCCCCGGCGACGTCACCACCGACTGCCCGGCCGCGACCTCCGTCGTGCCCTCGGCGTGCTCCACCAGCACCAGGCCGCGCAGGACCACGGTGTACTCGGTGAACCGCGGCGTCTGCGGCGGCTCCTCCCACCCGGGCGGGGCCGTCATGTGGGCTATGGAGATCGCGTCGTCACCGCTGCTGACGCGTCCGATGTGCTCGTCGATGAGCTTGCCGCCGGGAACGGGTATGCGGGCCGGGGCCTCGATCTTTCTCACCACGAGGTCAGTGTGCCACGTCGATGATCAGGCGGCTGGGACCGCCCTGCTCGTTGAGCTGGAACGCCGCCTGCCTCGCCAGCACCAGGCCGACGCCGACGTGGCCCTCGAAGTCGCCGGTCCTGACCACCTCGGTGAGGTTGCCCAGGTCCGCGGAGAAGACGGGGCCGCCGGCCCATGTGGGCTTGCCGTTGTCGTCGTGCGCGTTGGCCGGGGAGAGCATGACCTGGAGGTACGCGCCGCCGCGCACGTCGATGGGCTTGCCCGAGCCCTCCTCCAGGAACTGCTCGACCCACCTGACGTTGTATCCGGGAACCTCGCCCTTGAGGTCGACGACCACACGGTCGTACGTGTCGTGGCCGGCCCACCGCACCCCGGTCACGATGGCGGGCTCCATGCCGTCGCGCTGCACGTCCACCTCGGCGGTGCTCGTCGGCGTGCCGGAGTCATGCCGGGTGGCGGACGGGGTGTCCGTCAGAACGGCCCGGGTGCCCGTGCCGCAACCGGTCAACAGGGCCAGGCAGACGAGCGGGACGACGGCGCGGCAGCGCGGCCAACGGCGCGCGGGCGGGGATGACGAGCGCATGCCCGGTAGATGCCCAGGTTACGGGCCTGCAAGCGGCGGATCGGCGCGGTTTCCCGGCCTTCCGCGGAACCGAGGCGCCCTCTACGCTGAACTGCCACAAGGAGTCATATACGTGAAAAAATCCGATGATTTACCGATCTTTCTGGCCGATTACGCGCCCTCGTTCGCCCGGACCGCGTACCTGCTGACGGGCGACGCCGACCAGGCACGCGAGCTGGCGGTCGGCGCGCTGGCCGAGGTGGGCCGCCGGTGGTCCTCCGTTCGCTGGAGCCACCCTGTCCACGCGGTGCTGCGGGAGCTGTACGGCCGCTACCTGGGCGTCACGGCGGCACCCGCACTCGGCGGGCACGCGCTGGCCTCGCTACCGCCCAAGTCGCGGGCCGCCCTCGTGTCGCGCTTCCACGACGGGCTGCCGGCGGAGCAGGCGGCCACGGTCACGGGGTTGTGGATCGCCGTACTCGACGAAGAGGCGCGCCAGGCCCACGCGCACCTCCGGACCACGCACCCCGAGCTCTTCCCCACCCCGCCCCAGGAGACGCCCGGCGAGGAGCGGCCCCAGCCGGATGAACCGGCGGCGGACCAGGAATCATGGGCGCCGCCTTCGCAGGCGCCGGGGGCGGCCCCGGCATGGGACGCGGCCGACGAGCCCGAGCTACGGGCCGCCCTGGTACGGATCGCGGCCGAGATGCCCCACACGAACCTCTCCGGGCCCGTCCTGAGAATCGTCGCCAGGCGGCGCAGGATCCGCAGGTCCGCGTGGACGGCCGGCACCCTGGGCGCGGTTGGCGTGTTCGCGGCCCTGACCCTGATCGGTGTGAGCGCCATCGCCCGCAACATCGACCGCCTACCCACCACCACCGCGGACATGGACCCTCAGGAGATCCCTGAGGCGCTGCCCGCCAAGCTGAGCGAACCAATCACCTCCGCCTACCTGGGCTGGTGCGAAGGCGGCGGCGAAGATCCGAGCGATCCGGAGCCCTGCGACCAGTGGCGGCTGACGACCACGTCAGGCGAGGAGTGGCGGCTGGACGGCGCACAGGCGGGCTACGACGAGCCCCTCGCCATCAGCCAGGACGGCCACCGCCTCGCCTACAAGGACCTCAAGGGCTCGTACGTCGTCCGCGACCTGCCCACGGGCGCCGTCAAGAAGATCGACATACGGCACCAGCAGGCGCTCACGCACATCACGTCCTCGCCCAACGGCCGCTATTTCGCCATCGACTTCGGTGCCGCCGACAGCGCGATGCTCGACTTCGACACAGGCGTGACCCAGCACGCCAAGGGCAGCGAGGTCAGGATCCTCGCCGTCGGAAACGACGGCACGCGGGTGGTCAGCAACCAGAGGGACGTGAACGACCTGCCCGGCCACGCCTCCGTCACCACTCTCACGGTCCAGAAGGCGCAGAGCCGCGCGGGCGGCTACTCCATAGACCCCGGCCTCATCGAGTACGGCGCCGCGCTCTCCCCGGACGGCCGCACGCTGGCGCTGGTGGAGGAGGGGACCAGGCTCATCACCATGAACCCCCGTACCGGCCGCGTCACCGGCACCCGCGCGCTGCTCGACGACTACGACGTGATCGCGATCGAGCGCTGGCTGAGCGCCGACGACGTCCTGGTACGCCAGTCGGAGGAGGACGACGCCTTCCTGACCAAGGTCAACGTGCGGACGGGCATGAGCGAGTCCGCCGACTATGACCTGGAGCTGGACTACGACGCCCCGATCGGCGCGCTGAACTGAACGAGGGCCCGCCGGACTGGCGGGCCCTCGCGGTGAGAGACGGTCAGACGGTCTCGTAGACCTGCACGTTCTCCTCCTCGACGACCGCGGCCTTGCGGGCGCGCAGGCCCGTCGCCGCGATCACCAGCCCGACCAGGGCCAGCACCAGCGACACCACGATCGCCGAGCGCAGCGAGCCGATGGAGAGCGTCTCGCCACCGCCGGAGGTGAGCACGGCGGTGACCACGGCCAGCACGATCGCGCCGCCCACCTGGCCGGAGGTGTTGAGCAGCCCGGAGGCCAGCCCCTGCTCGTCGTCGTGCACGCCGCTGGTGGCCTGGATGTTCAGCGAGGGGAACGACAGCGCGAACGCGATACCCATGAGGATCATGCCCGGGATCACCATGCCGCCCAGGCTGGGCGTGCGGTCGATGCCGAGGAAGATCGCGTACCCGCCGGCCAGCGCGGCGGAGCCGATCACGATCAGCTTGCCGGTCCCGAACCTGTCGGCGAAGTCCCCCATCTTGGTCGAGGTGACCGCGACGAGCACGCCCGCCGGCAGGAACGCCAGGGCGGTGCCCAGGGCCGACCAGCCGAGGAGGTTCTGGAAGTACTGCATGGCCACGAACTGGAATGCGACGTACGAACCCATGAGGATCAGCAGCCCCAGGTTGGCGCGCACGATGTGGCCGGAGCGCAGGATGCCGAGCCGCACCAGCGGGTGGCGCATCCGCAGTTCGGCGAAGACGAACAGACCGAGCAGCACGGCCACGCCCACCAGCGAACCGATCGTCTGCAGCGAGACCCATCCGGCCTCGGGCGCCTGCACGACGGTGAACACGAGCAGCAGCATGGAGGCGGTGATCAGCACGGCGCCGATCAGGTCGTGGCCGCCCTCCGCCCGCTCGTCACGGCCACGCGGCAGCACCTTCAGCGCGGCGACCAGCGCGATGATCGCGACGGGCACCGGCATCAGCAGCGTCCACCGCCAGCCGATCTCAGTGAGCAAGCCGGACAACACGAGGCCGAGCGAGTAGCCGCTGGCGCCGCAGGCGGTGAAGATGCTCAACGCCCTGTTGCGCTCCGGCCCTTCAGGGAAAGTCGTCGTGATGATCGACAAAGCCGCCGGCGCGGTGAAGGCCGCGGCCACACCCTTGATGAACCGGGCCGCGATCAGCAGACCCCCGTCGTCCACAACACCACCGAGCAACGACGCCACAGCGAAGACACCCAAGGCGACCAGGAACACCCTGCGCCGCCCGAGCAGGTCGGCGGTCCTGCCCCCGAGCAACAGAAGACCGCCGTAGCCGAGCACGTAGCCGCTGACCACCCACTGCAGAGAAGAGGTACTCAGGCCCAGGTCGTGCTGGATGGCGGGCAGTGCGACACCCACCATCGAGACGTCCAGGGCGTCAAGGAATATCACTGCGCAGAGCACGGCGAGCGCGCCCCAACGGGATGAGGAAGAGGACATGGGACAGAACAATACATGCAGACGCATCTTATGCAAACGCATTTAATTCCGTTGCATGAGATTTAGCGAGGTGGTAACCTCCGCGACATGGACGAGGAGTTCGTGGTCGACACCTGGCATTACGTCCTGGCCAAGCACGCCAAGGCCATGTGCGCGCTGGAGCGCGAGCTTGGCGATCGGCACGGGCTGGGACCCAGCGAGTTCGAGGTGCTCGATCGGATCGTCCATCACGACAGACAGCTGCGCATCCAGGAGCTCTGCGACGAGGTCCACCTGAGCCAGAGCGCACTGTCCCGGGTGGTGGCCCGCCTGGAGAAGGCCGCGCTCGTGTCGCGCGGGGTCTGCGACGTGGACCGGCGCGGGGTGTTCGTCTGCATCACCGACGAGGGCCGCGCCCGCCACGCCGAGGCCCTGCCCACGCAGCGGGCCGTCCTGGCCGAGATCTTCGCCGACGCCCCTGCCCTGGCCCACTGACGACTCCTGGGGTTACACCCCACTCCCGCCGATCGGTGCTGGGGTCCCTTCAGGGGAAGACGGCGCGCCGTCAACGCCCGCCGCCCCGCAAGCCGCCGCGACGCGACGCCCCTTGGAGGCGCGTCCCTTCAGAGGGACGCCCGCGCACGTCGGCGGCATGCCCCCTGCGACGGCCAGACGGCCTCCTCTGGCCCGCGTCCCTCTCCCCCTCAAGAGGGACGCCCGCCGCGTGGCAAGGGACGCTAGGAGGCCGTTATGCGGTCGATGACCAGGGGAAGCAGCTCCTCGCCGGCCGCGCCCACCGCGTAAGCGCCCTCCAGCGCCTCCAGCGCCCGCGAGAACCGCGACGTCTCGTC
Organism: Nonomuraea sp. NPDC049784; assembly: GCF_040659615.1. Classification (NCBI taxonomy): domain Bacteria; kingdom Bacillati; phylum Actinomycetota; class Actinomycetes; order Streptosporangiales; family Streptosporangiaceae; genus Nonomuraea; species Nonomuraea sp. NPDC049784. Next base: position 89,214 of record NZ_JBFAMX010000001.1, on the reverse strand, counting down.
CGCGTGCAGCGTCATCAACGGCTGCCCCTCGCGCACCAGGTCACCGGGCTTGGCGTGCAGCGTGATGCCGGCGCCGAAGGACACCGGGTCCTCCTTGCGCGCCCGCCCGGCCCCCAGCCGCCACGCCGCCTGCCCCACCGCGTACGCGTCCAGCCGGGTCAGCACCCCGGACGACGGCACCTCCACCGTCAGCGTCTCCGCGGAGCGGGGAAGCAGCGCATCGGGATCGCCGCCCTGGGCGAGGATCATGCGACGCCAGGCGTCCATGGCCGACCCGTCCGCGAGAGCCTTGGCGGGGTCCTTGCCGGACACCCCCGCGGCCTCCAGCATCTCCTGCGCCAGCCGTACGGTGAGCTCCACCACGTCGGCAGGCCCTCCGCCCGCGAGCACCTCGACGGCCTCCGCCACCTCCAGCGCGTTCCCCACGGCCCGGCCCAGCGGCCGGTCCATGGCCGTCAGCAGCGCCACCGTGCGCACCCCGGCGTCCGTCCCCAAGGCGACCATCGTCTCGGCCAGCTCCCGAGCCGCCGAAGGGGTCTTCATGAACGCGCCGGAGCCCACCTTCACATCGAGGACGAGCGAGCCGGTCCCCTCGGCGATCTTCTTGGACATGATCGACGAAGCGATGAGCGGGATGGACTCGACCGTGCCGGTGACGTCGCGCAGGGCGTACAGCTTCTTGTCAGCCGGCGCCAGCCCCGCACCGGCCGCGCACACGACCGCGCCCGCCGAGCGCAGGACGTGCAGCATCTCGCCGTTGGAGAGCGAGGCCCGCCAGCCGGGGATCGACTCGAGCTTGTCAAGCGTGCCGCCGGTGTGCCCGAGGCCGCGCCCCGAGAGCTGCGGCACGTACGCCCCGCAGGCCGCCACCAGCGGGGCGAGCGGCAGCGTGATCTTGTCGCCGACGCCGCCCGTCGAGTGCTTGTCGGCGGTCGGCCGGTCGAGCGCGGACCAGTCCATGCGCTCGCCCGAGCGGATCATGGCCTGCGTCCAGTCGGCGATCTCGCGCCGGTTCATGCCGTTCAGGAGGATGGCCATGGCCAGCGCGGACATCTGCTCGTCGGCCACGCCGCCGTGGGTGTACGCGTCGATCACCCAGTCGATCTGGGCCGTGGTCAGCTCCCCGCCGTCACGCTTGGCGCGGATGACCTCGATGGCGTCCATCAGGAGCTCCGGCTGAGATCCTGCGGGCCGAACGCGTACGGCAGGATCTCAGCCATCCGCTTCGGCCCGTCCACGGTCTCGACCAGCAGGTCGTCGCCGCCGAACTCGTAGAGGAGCTGGCGGCAGCGCCCGCACGGCATCAGCAGCTCGCCGTGCCCGTCCACGCAGGTGAAGGCCACCAGCCGGCCGCCGCCCGACGACTGGAGAGCCGACACCAGGCCGCACTCGGCGCACAGGCCCACGCCGTAGGAGGCGTTCTCGACGTTGCAGCCCGTGACGACCCTCCCGTCGTCGACCAGCGCCGCCGCTCCCACGGGGAACTTCGAGTACGGCGCGTACGCGTTACGCATGGCCTCCGCGGCCACGTCGCGCAGGCCGTCCCAGTCGATGGTGCTCAATGTTGCTCCCCCCGGCGATAGCGCACGCCGTCGGCCTTGGGCATCCGCAGCCGCTGCGAAGCCACCAGGAGCACGAGCAGCGTGAGCACGTGTGGTGTGATGAAGACGAATTCGCTCGGCAGCTGGTCGACGGTCCGCCAGAGCCAGAAGAGCACGATCATGCCCGCGGCGGCGACCGCCATCAGCGTATATTCCCTGACGCCCCTCGCCGCGAGCTCGGCGGGCCGGTCGGGCGACAACATCCGGCGGACCCTGATGATCAGGTAGATGAGCAGCAGCACGGCGCCGAACAGGAAGAACGAGGTGATCGCCCCGGTGCTGCGCAGCTGGAGCCCGCTGGCGTAGCCGAACAGCGAGGAGCCGATGGCGAGCCCGCCGGGGCGCCAGTTGCCGAAGATCATGGCGGCCAGGCCGATGAAGCCGCGCCCTTGCGTCTGGCCCTCGACGTACTTGTTGGAGACGAAGACCAGGAACACGCCGCCGAGCCCGGCGAACGCGCCGGAGATGACGACCGCGATGTACTTGATCCGGTAGACGTTCACGCCCAGCGACTCGGCCGCCCACGGGTTCTCGCCCGCCGAGCGCAGCCGCAGCCCGAACGCGGTGCGCCAGAGCACGAAGTACGTCAGGGGCAGTAGCAGGACCGCCAGGATGATCAGCACGTTCACATTGTGCGTGAGCCCGCGCAGAATGCCCGCGAGGTCCGAGAGGAGGAACCAGTGGGTCCCTTCCAGCTTGCCCAGGAGGTCGGGCCCGTCGGAGAGCAGCGGCAGGCTGGGCTCCGGCGCGCGCGAGGTGATCGCGGGCGAGCCGGTGAAGCCCGCGCCCGCGTCCGCCGCGGCAGTGCCGTCCTTGTAGAACACCTCGGACAGGAAGCGGGTGACACCGGGGCCGAGCAGGTTGATCGCGACACCGCTGATGATGTGGTCGACGCCGAACGTCACGGTCGCGATGGCGTGGATGAGCCCGCCGAGCGCGCCGCCGAGCAGCCCCGCCAGCAGCGCGGCCCAGGCGCCCCACTGGTATCCGGCCCAGCCGGCGAACCAGGTGCCGAGCACCATCATGCCTTCGAGGCCGATGTTGACCACGCCGGCCCGCTCGGCCCACAGACCGCCGAGGCCGGCCAGGCCGATCGGCACCGCCAGCAGCAGGGCGGCGGCGAACGTGCCGGACGAGGTGATGTCGTTCTGGCCGGACACGACGCGTACCAGCGACATCAGCAGGATGAGCGCGGCGATGCTGACGAGCACCAGGTGGTACTTGGTGAACCTAGTCATGCTGCCACCTCAACCGGGGTGTTCGTACCGAGCTTCTGGGCGGCCCGCCGCTCCTCGAGTCTGAGCGCGAGCCGGTTCGTCACCTCATTGGCCACGACGACGAGCAGGACGATCACGCCCTGGATGATCGTGACCACGGACGCCGGCACGTTCGCGAACTGCAGCGCGCCCTGCGCCCTGTCGAGGAAGGCGAACAACAGCGCGGCGACCGCGATGCCCACCGGCTTGTTCCTGCCGAGCAACGCCACCGCGATGCCCAGGAAGCCCAGGCCGGCGGTGAAGTTGGAGTTGAAGGCGCCCTTGTCGCCCAGGATCTCCGGCAGGCCGATGAGCCCGGCGATCGCCCCGGACAGGACCATCGCCGCGATGACCATCTTCTTCGGATCGACGCCCGAGGCGAGCGCGGCCGGGCCATTGAGGCCGCTGGCCTTGATGTTGAAGCCGAAGCGGGTGCGTTCGAGAACCACCCAGATCGCCACGCCGAGGACGACCGCCAGGAGCAGGAAGCCCCACACGCCGCCACCTCGGGTCGGCGAGGGCTGTCCGAACCAGTCGAAGATGAAGTTGAGATTGGGGAACATGGCCGAGTCCCCCAGCGCGGGCGTGGTCGTGGTGAGCTGCCCCTGGGCGCGTTGTCCCGCGAACGGGCCGCGCACGAGATAGGCCGCCAGATTGATCGCGATGTAGTTGAGCATGATCGTGGCGATGACCTCGTTCACGCCCCTGGTCACCTTCATGACCGCGGGGATCAGCGCGTAGAGGCCGCCGACGACCGCCGCGACCAGGATGATCACTGCGATCTGGATCGGCTTGGGCGCTGTGAACGTCGAGCCCACGTATGCGGCGCAGATGGCCGCGAGCCGATATTGGCCCTCCACGCCGATGTTGAAGAGGTTCATGCGGAAGCCGACGGCCACCGCCAGACCGGCGATGAACAGCGGCACCGCCCGGTTGAGGAATGTCGCGACGCCGTTGACCACCGCCCGTGGGGTCTCACCGAAGTTGAAGAAGGCGGCGAACGCGTCCAGTGGGCTGCCGCCCGCGGCGATGATGGCCACACTGCAGATCGCGATGGCCAGGACGATGGCGACGACGGCGCCGGCGACGGTGAGCAGCGCCCGGTTGAGGCCCGCGGGCATCACGACTCCTCAGTGCCGGCGATGGCGCCGGTCATATAGCCGCCCAGCCGCTCGGGCGTGATGTCGGAAGGATCGAGCGTGGCCACCAGCCGCCCCCGGTAGATCACCCGGAGCGTGTCGGACAGGCCGATCAGCTCGTCGAGGTCGGCCGAGATGAGCAGCACGGCCAGCCCGGCCGCCCTGGCGTTGCGCAGGTGGTCCCAGATGGCGGCCTGCGCGCCGACGTCCACACCACGGGTGGGGTGCGCGGCGATGAGGAACTTCGGCTCGCCGCTCATCTCGCGGCCCACGATCAGCTTCTGCTGGTTGCCGCCCGACAAGGCCAGGGCCAGCGTGTCGACGCTGGGCGTGCGTACGTCGTAGTCCTTGACGATGCGCTCGGTGTCGGCCTTGGAGGCCCGGCGGTTGATCCAGATGCCGCTGCGGGCGGGCTTCCTGGTCTGGTGACCGAGCACGCGGTTCTCCCACAGCGACGCCTCGAGCAGCAGCCCTTGTCTGTGCCGGTCCTCCGGGATGTAGCCGATTCCGGACTCCCTGCGCCTGAGCGTGGACCAGTCGCTGATGTCCTGCCCGTCCAGCCCGATGCCACCGCGCGCGGGCCTGATGCCCATGATCGCTTCGATCAGCTCAGACTGCCCGTTGCCCTCGACCCCGGCGATGCCGAGGATCTCACCTCTGTGGATCTCGAACGAGACGTCGTCGAGGAGCAGCCTCTTGCCGAGGTCGGCGCCCTCGTGGTGGCCGTCGGCCTCAACGGTGAGGTGCTCGACCTTCAGCGTCACGATGTCGGTCACCGTGGACTCGCGGGTCTCGGGCGTGGGCAGCTCACTGCCGACCATCAGCTCGGCGAGCTGACGCGCGGTGACCTCGCCGGGGTCCACGCTCGCGACCGTGGTGCCGCGCCTGATCACGGTGATCGCGTCGGCGATGCCGAGCACCTCGTCGAGCTTGTGCGAGATGAAGATGACGGTCAGGCCGTCGGCCTTGAGCTCGCGCAGGTTCTGGAAGAGCTCCTCGACCTCCTGCGGCACCAGCACGGCCGTCGGCTCGTCGAGGATCAGAATGCGGGCGCCGCGGTAGAGGACCTTGAGGATCTCCACGCGCTGGCGGTCGCCGACGCCGAGGTCCTCCACGAGCCTGTCGGGATCGACCCGCAGTCCGTGGCTCTCGGCCAGTTCGGTGATGCGTTTCCTGGCGGAGGCGGTGTCGAGCCTGCCGCCCTTCTTCGGCTCGGCGCCGAGGACGATGTTCTCCAGCACGGTGAGGTTGTCGGCCAGCATGAAATGCTGGTGGACCATGCCGATGCCGACGCCGATGGCGTCGCTGGGCGTGCGGAAGCTCACTTCCTCGCCGTTGACCCTGATGGTGCCCTCGTCCGGCTTCTGCATGCCGTACAGGATCTTCATCAGGGTGGATTTGCCCGCGCCGTTCTCCCCGACGATGGCGTGCACGGTGCCCTGTTGGACGGTGATGCGGATGTCGTGGTTCGCGACGACACCGGGGAAACGCTTGGTGATGCCCTCCAGCTCTACGGCGGGTTTCACCGTGGCCAGGGTGTCAGCACTCATTTCGCCTCTCCTAGCGGGGGGCGGGGGATAGACAGAAGGCCCGAAGTGGGGACTCCGGGCCCTCAGCTGTCACTCCTACCCCGATTACGGCTTCGACGGAACCGTGATTTTGCCGTCGACGATGTCCTTCTTTGCCGCGTCGAGCTTGTCCTTGATGTCGTCGATCTCGCCGCCGGTGGTGGACAGGCCCACGCCATCGACCTTGAGGTCGTACGTGGTGTTGGTGCCGCCCTTGGCGCCGCCCTGGAAGGCCTTGATGAACTCGAAGACGCCGACGTCGACGCGCTTGAGCATCGAGGTCATGATGACGCCCTGCAGGTCGGTCTCCTTGACCGTCTGGCGCTGGTCGGAGTCGACGCCGATGGCCTTCTTCTTGGCCGCGGCCGCCGCCTGGAACACGCCGAGGCCGGAGTCGCCGGCGGCGTGGTAGACGATGTCCGCGCCGTCCTGGTACATCTTCTCGGCCGCGACCTTGCCCTTGTCGGGGGCCTTGAAGCCGGAGAAGTCACCGTCGGGGGTGAGGTACTTGATGTCGATCTTCTCGTCCGGCTTGACGGACTTCACGCCCGCCACGAAGCCCGCCTCGAACTTCTTGATCAGGTCGTTCTCGACACCGCCGACGAAGCCCACGTGGTTGGCCTCGGACTTGGTGGCCGCCGCGACGCCCGCCAGGTAGGAGCCCTGCTCCTCGGCGAACAGCAGGCCGGTCACGTTGGGCCCGTTGGAGGCGGAGTCGACCACCGCGAACTGGATGTCGGGGTATTCGGCCGCCGTCTTCTTGATGTCGTCGCCGTAGGCGAAGCCGACACCGATGATCGGGTTGTAGCCCGCGTCCGCGAGCTGGCGCAGCAGGTCACCGCGGTTGGAGCCGTCGGCCGCCGGGCTCAACTCCTTGATGTCCGCGCCGAGGTCCGTCTTGGCCTTCTCCAGGCCGGCGTAGGCGGCGTCGTTGAACGACTTGTCACCCCGGCCGCCGACGTCGAACGCCAGTCCTACCTTGAGACCGCCCTTCGGCGCCTCACTGCTCGCACCGGCGCTGCTGGGCGCCTCGCTGGCCGTGGTACCCCCACCACTGCCGCCGCAGGCCGCCGCTGCCATGAGCATGACGCCGGCCACGGAGCCGATCGCCACCCTGTTGAATCGCTTGCTGAGCAAGGCGACTCCCTTCCATTTCCCCGTCGTCCTCGCCGCTGTCAGGCCCAAAGAACGTACGGCACCTGCACGGAAGATAGTTGCTTGACCAGGGCGAACCAAACTGGCACACAGGGTCGAAACCGCTCCGTTATCGACATCACTCGCGTCCGTGACCTGAAGCACGATTCGGACACACGTTGCGACACAGGGAAAGATTTGCCCAACTTTGACCTCTTGTGTCGGCGCGAATCATGACGGAGATTCCGACAGACGGTGGAAGTCTCATTTCGGAGCCCGCATGCGCCCTTGGAAGTCACTGACCATACCTCTGGCCGCCCTGCTCGTCGTGGCCTTGAGCGGAACCACGCCCGCCACGGCCGGCACCCCGGCCATCAAGATCGAGAACAACGCCACCCAGCCGGTCTTCTCCAGGGCGGACGCCGTGAAGCAGACGGTGTTCGTCGAGGTCGCGGGGACCGACAGCGACAACGACGGCAAGCCCGACCGGGTCGCCGTGGACATCCTGCGGCCCAAGGAGACCGACCAGGGGCTGAAGGTCCCGGTCATCATGGAGGCCAGCCCGTACTTCGCCGGCGGCAACGACGTCGCCAACCACCCCGTGGACGTGGACGAGAGCGGCAACCCGCTGCCCGCCATGAGCGCATTGGCGAACAAGCTGGTCGCCGAGCCGTTCGACGGCTACTACGACAACTACTTCCTGCCCCGCGGGTACGCAGTCGCGCTGGTGGAGAACCTCGGCAGCGGCCGCGCCACCGGCTGCCCCACCTCCGGCGACCGCAACGAGACGGCCGGTCCGAAGGCCGCGATCGACTGGCTGAACGGCCGCGCCAAGGGCTTCGACGCCGACGGCAACCCGGTCGAGGCCACCTGGTCCACGGGCAAGGTCGGCATGATCGGCGTCTCGTACAACGGCACGCTGCCCAACGCGGTCGCCACGACAGGCGTCGAGGGCCTGGAGACGATCGTCCCGATCGCCTCCATCTCCAGCTGGTACGACTACTACCGCGCCAACGGCGGTGTCCTCGCGCCCGGCGGGTTCCAGGGCGAGGACCTGGATGTGCTCGCCAAGTACGTGCTGACCAGGGAGAACGGCCAGGAGGCCTGCGGCGCCCTGGTCGACCAGATCAGCGCCGCCCAGGACCGCGTCACCGGCGACTACAGCCCCATGTGGGACGCCCGCAACTACCTGAACGACGTCGGCAAGGTCAAGGCCAGCGTCTTCCTCGTGCACGGGCTCAACGACTGGAACGTCAAGACCAAGCAGTTCGCGCAGTGGTGGTACGCCCTGGCCAAGCGGCACGTGCCCCGCAAGATCTGGCTGCACCAGGGCACCCACATGAACCCCTTCAACCTGCGCACGGTCGAGTGGCTGCGCCAGCTGCACGGCTGGTTCGACTACTGGCTGTACGGGATCGACTCGGGCATCATGCGCGAGCCGCAGGCGGACGTGGAGATCGCGCCCGGCCAGTGGGCCCAGCACGCCTCCTGGCCGCTGCCCGGCGCGACCACCGTGTCCCTCTGGCCGGGCTCGGACTCGAAGCTGGGGCCGGCGCCGAGCCCGCGATCGGCCAAGGAGACGTTCACGGACCAGAAGGTCAGGACGGCCGAGCAGCTGGTGGAGGCCACCGGGGCCGATCCGAACCGGCTGGCGTATGTGACCGGTGACCTGCCCGCCGACGTGCGGATCTCCGGCACGCCCACGGTGTCGGTGCGGGCCTCGCTCAAGGACGGCGCGTCACCGTACCTGACGGCGTTGCTGGTGGACTACGGCACGGACGTCCGCGCGAACGGCACCCTGCTCTCGACCGGCCAGACCTACTGCTACGGCCAGGGCATCCCGGGTGACACGGGCTGCACGACGCTCAGGACGCTCGGCACTGCCACGACCCCGTACAAGATCGTCACGAGGGGGTGGCTGGACGTCCGCAACCGGCACCGCCCGGACAGGACGGAGGCCCTTCGCCCCGGCAAGGAGTACACCTTCACCTGGGACTTCCAGCCGACGGACTACCTGTTCAAGAAGGGCCACCGGCTGGGCCTGGTGATCATCTCGACCGACTACGACTACACCCTGCGGTACCCGCCGGGCACCAAGATCACGGTGTCGCCGGGGCAGTCGTCACTGCGACTGCCCGTGGCCCTCGGCAGAATGCCGCAGGTCTAGGCCCGTAATCCGCAAAAGGCCCCCCGCCGAAAGCACGGCGGGGGGCAGGAGCGCCGCGACCACCCAGGCCCCGTCCCGCCCCTCCCCCAAAGAACCCCGCCGAAGTACGGCGGGGGGCGGTGAGGGGCGTAAACGGGGTTCAGGCCATCGCGGTGGTGACCGAGTCGAGCGGGCCGACCTCCCACAGCGCGGTCAGCGCGGTGGCGGCCATGACGCGCACGCCCATCGCGATCGCCTTCTCGTCCACGTCGAACGTGCCCTGGTGGATGTCGTACGTCAGACCGCCAGGCGAGCGGGTGCCCAGGCGAGCGAAGGCGCCGGGGATCGACTCGAGGTACCACGCGAAGTCCTCGCCGCCGAGCGACTGCTGGGTCGGGACCACCGCGCCCGCGCCCAGCACGCGCTCGGCGGCCTCGGCCAGCATCTCGACGCTGACCTCGTCGTTGACCACGGGCGGCACGCCGCGCGTGTAGTCCATCGTGGCCTCCACGCCGTAGGCGGAGGCCACCGACTCCAGGAGGGACTTGATCAGGTCGGGCGCGGCGTGCCAGGCGTTCTCGTCGAGGCAGCGGACCGTGCCTTCGGCGACGCCGTCGTCGGGGATCGCGTTGGCCGCCGAACCCGCCTCGACCCTGCCCCAGACGAGGCTGAGCGAGGAACGGGGGTCGACACGGCGCGACAGGGCGGCGGGCAGCTCGGTGAGGATCTTGGCCAGGGCGAAGACCAGGTCGGCCGTCAGGTGGGGGCGGGCGGTGTGGCCGCCGGGGCCGGAGACCCTGACGGTCAGCTTGTCGCAGGCCGAGGTGATCGGGCCGGGCTTGAGCCCGACCTGGCCGACGTCCACGCGCGGGTCGCAGTGGAGACCGAAGATACGGTCGACGCCGCTGATGCCGCCCTGCGCCATGACCTCGAGCGCGCCGCCGGGCAGCTCCTCGGCGGGCTGGAAGATCAGGCGCACGCGGCCGGGCAGCAGGCCCGCGGCGGCCTGCTGGGCGAGGAAGAGCGAGGTGCCGAGCAGGACCGTGGTATGCACGTCGTGGCCGCAGGCGTGGCAGGCGCCGGCCGCGGTGGAGCGGTAGGACACGTCCTTCTCGTCCTGCAGGGGCAGCGCGTCGATGTCGGCGCGCAGCGCGATCGTCGGCCCGTCGCCGCTGCCCACGTCGCAGATCAGGCCGGTGCCACGCGGGAGCACAGAAGGGGTCAGGCCGGCGGCGGTGAGCCGCTCGGCGATCCGCTGCGTCGTGCGATATTCGGCGAAGGCCAGCTCAGGGTGCGAGTGGATGTCGCGGCGGAACGCCACGAGGTCCTGTTCGGTCTCCGCCAGGAACGCGTCGAGTTCGCCCCGCAGCTCACGTCCCCTCATATGTCACCATCCCGTCCATGCCGCGCGCCCCAATATGTCCGACCACCGCGGCTCGTGCGCTGTGAAAGCTCGTACGCCCGCCGTGGCCCCCCGGTCGAGCGGCCGCTCGGCGAATCAAAAAACACACCCACTTGTCGGGGTGCGCGAGATCGTCAGCATGGGCTTGCGCGTCGTCAGGCGCGAGTGCCGCTGCAGCCCGGGAGCACAGCGGTCGGCCGTGAGCCCGATGGCGATGCTTCGACTTTATCGCCCTCACGGGAGTTCTCGGCGACGGATATGCCAAAAACTCCCCCCAGCATGGCCCCTAAACCTCAGGTGACCATGCTCGCGAGCACACGCCGGATCCGAAAATAGTTACAACGGATCAGTAGATCGTGACCCGATGTCGCCACTTCCAAACGTGGTCAGCGATTCCGAATCCTGTCACCTTCTGTCATGGTCATCACACTTCGGCGGTGGCTGCATTTGAGAAGAATGCGTGTTTCACTCGCTATATGATCACTAATATCCCGTTCGGGGAGAAGTATGCTGGGTTGAGCATCTTCAAGCCGGGCGAGGGGACCATGGTGGTCGTACCCTCGCTCTCCCTTCCGCAGGATGAGCTTCGCCGGATCACCGGAGCCAGATCGTACGAGGAGCGCCTGCTCTTCCTGCTGCTCACGCTGCGCGAACCCGGGATCAAGGTGGTCTACCTCTCCACCGCGCCCGTCGATCCCGACATCGTCGAGTACTACCTCGGGTTCCTGCCCGATCCCGATGACGCCGCCAAGCGGCTCACGCTGATCAGCCTCGACGATCCCTGGTCCCAGCCGCTGACCAAGTCCCTGCTCGCCCGACCCGACGCGCTGGAGCAGTTGCGCGCGGCCGTCGAGGGCGACGCCTGGCTGGTGCCGTTCGTCCTGAGCGAGCTCGAGGAGGAGCTCGCCTCGTTACTCAACGTCCCCCTCTACGGCCCGGCCACCTCTCTGGCCTATTACGGCTCCAAGAGCGGGTCGCGCGAGGCCGGTCACGAGGCGGGCGTGCCAATGGCACGGGGCTTCGGCGACGTGCGGAACGTGCTGGAGATCGAGGAGGCGATCGAGGCCCTGCCGGGTGAGCGGGTGATCGTCAAGCTGAACGACGGCTACTCCGGACTCGGCAACGCGATCGTCCCCAAGGCCGACAGGTCGCAGACCAGCTTCTCGGCGGCCGACGAGACCTGGGACAGCTTCACCGCGAAGATCAGGGACCGCGGGGCGGTGGTCGAGGAGTTCATCGAGCACCGGCCGCTGTACTACCCGAGCGCGCTGGCCCAGATCACGCCCGGTGGCGACGCGCAGGTCCTGGCCACGCACGACCAGGTGCTCGGCGGGCCGAACGGCCACGTCTACCAGGGCTGCACGTTCCCTGCCGCGCCGGAGTACCGCGCCGAGGTGGGCGCGGCGGCCGAGAGGATCGCGCGGGTCCTGGCCGGGCGGGGCGTGGTGGGGCTGTTCGGCATGGACTTCTTCGCGCTGAAGGCCGACGCCGGGTACGTGGCGCTGCTGTGCGAGATCAACCTGCGGATCGGCGGCACCACGCATCCGCTCGGCGCGGCCGTGCTGACGACCGGCGCCTCGTACGATCCGGCCACCGGCCTCCTCATGTCCGGAAATCAGCCGAAGTTCTATACGGCGACCGACAACTGCTCCTCCTCCTGCCTGCGGGGGCGCGCCCCCGGCGAGATCATGCGTACGGCCGAGCGGCTCGGGATCGGCTTCGACGCGGAGCGGCGCACCGGGAACGTGTTCCACCTGCTCGGGGCCATCCCCGAGCACGGCAAGCTGGGGTTCACCTCGATAGGCGACTCACGTGAGGAGGCCGACGAGCTGCACGCCCTCACCCGGCGTCTCCTGTGCGGCCCTTGACGGGCTGCTCACCCGGTGCCTTCTTCGTGGCGCCCTGGAAGCCACGCCAGCCGATGATCCCCAACACGACGGCGAGGATGATGTTCACCACGATCAGGATGCCGTGGACCACGTAGAAGCTGGTCGGATGCCCGTCGGCCAAGTTAAAACCCAGGTTCACCCATTCAAAGATCATGAATACGCCCAGGATGATTAGGAATCCGGCGATCTTTCGCGACATTAGTGCCTCTCTTGTATCAAAGGTGGATCTTCGGGGGATGTGTCGCCACATGGGCATTCACACGAAGCTACGCTGAGACCGCCATGTGGACGAAAATCCTGCCGGTCACGGCACTCATCGCCTCGGTCTCGCTCACCGGGGGGACCGCATATGCCGCGCCGGCGACGCCGGTCGGCGGCCAAGCGCTGGGCAGCCACGGTCTCGTGGCGCCCGAGGGCGTCAAGGAGCCGCCCAAGACCCAGGCTACGTCGTTCGTCATCGCAGACGTGGAGACAGGTGATGTGCTCGCCGCCAAGGACGCCCACGGGCGATACCTGCCGGCCAGCACGCTCAAGACGCTGACCGCGCTCACCCTCATTCCCAAGCTCGACAAGAACCGCAGCATCCGCCCCAGCGACAACGCCTGCAACCAGGAGGGTACGGCGGTCGGCCTGTCGGTCAAGACGACGTACAAGATCGACGACCTGTTCAGGGCGCTGATGATGTCGTCGGCCAACGACGCGGCCATGGCACTGGCCGAGACGAACGGCGGCCTGGCCAAGACCATGCGTGACATGAACGCCGAGGCCAAGCGGCTGCAGGCGTACGACACCGTGGCGAAGACACCCAGCGGGCTGGACAAGCCAGGGCAGAGCAGCTCGGCGTACGACCTGGCGCTGATCGCCCGCGCCGGCCTCGCCAATCCCGCATTCCGCAGATATATCAGTACAAAGACCGCCAACTTTCCTGCCCCCGAGGGCCACTACGAGATCAGCAACCACAACAAGCTGCTCTGGCGCTACAAGGGCATGATCGGCGTCAAGAACGGCTGGACCTCGAAGGCCCTGGGGAGCTTCGTGGGTGCGGCGAACCGCGACGGGCACACGATCGTGGTGAGCATCATGCGCCACGAGGGCTACTTCTGGGACGAGGTGGCCAAGCTGCTCGACTGGGGCTTCTCCGTCAGAGGCAAGACCCAGCCGGTCGGGAAGCTCGTGGACCCGATCCCGGACGCCCAGGCCGCCCCGCGGGCTTCGGCGCCTGGCTCGCACGTCACGCCGGCCGCCCAGCCGCCGCTGCTGGACAGGGCCGCCAAGCAGAGTGACTCCACCAAGCTCATCGGGTCCGTGGTGATCGGTGGAGGGTTGCTGTTCGGGCTGATCTGGCTCGGCTACGGCATCCGCCGCCGTCGCCGCGGCAGGTCACGCGTCTGAGGTCGTCGCAGGCCCGGAGGCCTTGCCGTCCGGCCGGGATCGCGTACCCGGCTCTGACGCCCGCTCCGGGCCGCACGCCTTGTGCGGCTCCTGCCCCTCGTCCGGCCGCACGCCCGAGGACGGGATCGGAGAGGGGGACGGCGGAGGGCAGTAGCCGGCGGTGGCCGTCCAGGCGGCGACATAGAGCACGAGCCTGGCCGAGAAGTTCATCCAGATGAGCAGCCCGACGATGACGGCGAACGTGCCGTAGACCGGGTTGCTCAGCGTATGCCCGAGCAGCAGCGTCGCCACCTGCTTGAGCAGCCCGAACCCGATCGCGCCCAGCAACGCCCCCTTGGCGATCACCCGGAACGGCTGACTCGGCCTGGCCACCCAGCCGAGCAGGATCACGAACAGCAGCCAGTCGGCCCCCACGCTCGCCGCGACGGCCGCCGCCCGCAATCCCCAGGTGGCCATTTCCGACTCGCTGCCGAAGATGAAGTGCATGACCTTGTCCGTGGCCGTGGTGGCGAACCCCGCGACCAGCACGGACGCGATCATCGTCACCCCGATCAGGATCAGCGAGGCCAGGTCGCGCAGCTTGCCCAGGAAGAAGTCGAGCGGCGGCGCGGTGGTCATCGACATCTCGCGCAACGCCCCGCGCAGCGCGTCGAGGGCGCCGAGCCCGGCGTAGAGGAGGCCGAGCAGGCCGATGATCCCGGCGGTCTCCTTGGCCATGCCGATGGCCTCGAGGTTGAGCTGGCCGGCGATGCCGGGCAGCCGTTCGACGATGGCCTGCTCCAGGGCCTTCCTGGTGGTCTCGCTGGTCGCCACCACGAACCCGAGCACCGCGTACGAGAGCGAGATCAGCGGGAAGAACGACAGGAACGCGAAGTACGTGACCGCGCCCGCCAGCCGGTCGCCGTTCTGGACCTGGTAGCGCTGGATCGCCCTGATCAGATGGTCGAACCACCGCCGGCGGACCCGCCAGGAGTCCACCTTGCCGCGGCCCCAGGCCTTGATCGCCTCGATCCGCTCCATCAAGCTGGCCATCACGCGCCTCCCGGCGACCCACTGCGGCGGTCAGGTGGCGACGACCGTACCAGCCGATTCGATGAGGGCCGCGAGGACCGCCGCCACGTCATGCTGGAGCAACTGCCCACCACGCTTGACCACACGCCCCGCGACCAGCACGGTGTCCACCGAGCTGGTGTCGGCGTTCAGCACGACGGCGCCGATCGGGTCGTGGGCCGCCGCCATGCCGAGGGTGTCGGTACGCAGCAGCATCAGGTCGGCCTGCTTGCCCGGCCGCAGCGAGCCGACGACGTCCGCCAGTCCGAGCACCTCGGCGCCTTCGATCGTGGCCATGCGTAGCGCGTCGCGGGTGGTGAAGCTCATCCCCGCGCCACCCGGGCGGCCGCGTTCGAGCAGGTGGACGGTCCGCATCAGGCTGAACATGTCTCCGGGCGCGCACACCACCGTGTCGGCGCCGAGGCCTGTCGGGATGCCCGCCGCCCTGGCGCGGCCCGCGGCCGGGTAGCCGAGCCCCAGGTTCATCTCGTCCACGGGGGCGAGCGAGGCCGTGCCGCCGGCGGCGGCGATGCGCTTGAACTCCTCGTCGCTGTAGTGCAGCGCGTGCACGAATGTCGTGGGGGTGGCGAGCAGCCCGTTCGACTCCAGGAACGCGAGCCCCTGAGCGGCGCTCTCAGGGCCGTGGCCGCCCAGGTGCGCGGTGACCGGGAGGCCGAGCTCGGCGGCCACGCGCCACTCCTCCAGCGCCCGCTCCTCCCCCGCGATCTCCGGGCCTAGGGCGGCGACCGCCATCGTGACCAGGCCGGATGCGCTGGAGAGCAGGTCGTGCACCCTCCGGGTCTCTCTGGTCAGCTCGCCGGGCTGACCGCCGTGGCAGTAGCCGAACACGGCCCTGATGCCGGATTCGTGCAGCGCCCGCACGACGGCTTCGGTGTGGCCGGGGCTGAACTGGATGTGCGACCAGTCGAGCAGCGTGGTGATGCCCGCGTCCAGGCACTCCAGCGCGCCCGCCAGGTTGCCCGCGTAGACGTCCTGAGGGCGGTAACGGGGGGCGAGCTCGGTGAGGACCCGGCGGAGGTAGCCGTCGAACGCGATGTCGGGCGCGACGGCCCTGATGCCGGCCTGCCAGGTGTGGCGGTGGGTGTCGACGAACCCGGGGAGCACGATCCGTCCGGTCGCGTCGATGACCTCGGTCCCCGGGACCTCGGGCAGGCCGGGACCCACTTCGGCGATGGCGCCGTGCTCGATCCGTACGTCCACCCGGCCCAGCACGACGGGCTCGGGCTCGGTGTCGACGACGACGCCGTTCTTGATCAGGATGGTGGATGCCATGGCGAAAAGCTTAATGAGAAGCTTTTCTAAAAGCAATCTGCTGCTCGGTATGCTCGATGGCGTGAAGCCCGACGAGATCGACGCGATGGTGCCCCGGTGGGAGGAAGCAGGCCTGTCGCCGTCGCTCATCGCCGCGCTGGAGCTGGGGAAGCGGATGTCGCGGCTCCATCTGATCTTCGACCAGGCGGTCAAGGCCGAACTGGCCGAGCTGGGGCTGACATACGCCGAGTTCGACGTGCTGGCCGCACTGAGCCGGGCGGCAGCGCCGTACCGGATGAAGCCGAGTGAGCTGTCGAAGGCGCTGTTCCTCACCTCCGGAGGGATCAGCAACGTGCTGCAGCGCCTGACGGCGGCGGGATACGTCGAGCGCGAGGCCAACGCGGGTGACGCGCGCAGCCGCTGGGTCCAGCTCACCGACGAGGGACGGCGCGTGACAGATGCCGCCCTGGAGGCCTCCGGGCGGGCTTACAGCGAGGTGACGGCCGGGATCCCTGACGAGGTCGTACGGGGGGCGGCCGACACGCTCCGCGAGGTCCTCTCGCACGTCGGCCGCCGCCGCTACCGTTAGCTGCCGCTTCCCCCAGCGTCGCCGCCGGGTCCGTCAGGACGCGCTACCCCCGGAGTCCGTGGCGGGCCGCCCAGGTGTTGAGCGCGGCCGCGATGGCCTCGGGGCGGTCCTCCGGGGCGTGGTGGCCGGCCGGGCCACAGTGCTCGACCTCCAAGGCGGCGATGTTCTCCACACACCAGGCCGCCATCTCCTCACCGATCAGCAACGTCGGCGAGGAGTCGAAGGTGAGCAGCAGCTTGGGCACCTCGAAGCTGCCGGCCAGCCACTTCCCGTACCCATCCACCCGATCCGCCACGTCGGCGGGCTCGCCGTCGAGCGGGAACGACCGGGCCCACTCCAGCAGCGGCCGCCGGCTCTCCCGGGTGGGGTACGGCGCCAGGTACGACTGCTTCTCCTCCTCGCTCAAGCTCGACAGCACCCCACCCGTGAACGCCGTCTCCACGAGGAAGTTCTGATCGAGCGCCAGCGCCTCCCCCTTGGCGCTCCTGATCAGCTCGGCACGGGCACGCGGACCTTCGCCCAGGTCATCCCAGCTCATCGTGCGGACAAAGGTCTCCATGAACGCCACGCCACGCACCCGTCCCGGATGCCGGGCCGCCCAGTCGAACCCGAGCGCGCCGCCCCAGTCATGCCCCACCAGCACCACCTCGTCCAACCCGAGCGCGTCGAACCACGCGTCGAGGTAGCGGGCGTGGTCGGCGAACCGGTACGGAATGTCGGGCTTGCCCGAGCGCCCCATGCCGATGAGGTCAGGAGCCAGCAGCCGCCCATCCACCTCCGGCAGCACGTTTCGCCATAGGCGGGAGGATGCCGGGTTCCCGTGCAGGAACACGAGGGGCAGTCCGGAACCGCTGGAGTCCTCGTAGTGCATGGTCGAGTCGAGCACGTCGATCTCAGGCATGACGATCCTTCTTTCGTGAGTCGGACTAACGTTCGTCGCACTAACGAACATACATCGTTAGTGGCACTAACGCAACGGGATAGGATCGGGAAGCATGAACATGACGGACGACACGCCGGCCACCCCCGCCTCGCTACGCCTCCTGCCCAGCAGGATGTTGTCGCTGGTCGCGATGCACTCCGACCGGCTCGTGAGCGAGGGCCTGGCCGGCGCCGACGCCCGCAAGTGGCACTACGCGGCGCTCGTAGCGCTGCGCGAGGCCGGCCCGGCGAGCCAGTCCGAGCTGAGCAGACGCACCGGCATCTACCGCAGCGACCTGGTCGCCGTCATCAACGAGCTGGCGGAGCGCGGGTTCGTGGAGCGTGCCCCCGACCCCGCCGACCGCCGCCGCAACGTCATCACCATCACACCGGAGGGCCTCCGGCACGTCCGACGACTGCACACGCTCATCGCGGGCCTTCAGGACGACGTTCTGGCCCCTTTGAGCCAACCGGAACGCGAGCAGTTCTCGGCTTTCCTGGCCCGCCTGCTGGAGCACCATTCGGGCCGTGGCAGCTCCCCTGAGCAGGGCTGAATCCATGGCAGGCGATCTCCGGGAGCCCTAGCCTGAGGGAACGTTGAGAGCGACCCAGGAGGCGCCACGCCTATGGCCGAAATCAGCACCGGACAGATGATCAGGCTCCAGCGCGAGCGAAGGGGCATGAGCACCACCGCGCTGGCGACCCAGTCCGGCTGCACCCCCAGGCACATCGAGCTGGTCGAGCACGGCAAGCGAACACCCTCACTCCCCCTGCTCCGGGAGATCGCCAAAGTGCTGGGCGTGCGCACGGCCGTGCTCTTAGGCGAGGCCCCGCGCGACTCGCACGAGCCCAGCAGGCCGCAGATCAGCGACATCGAGCGCGCCCTGTTCACCTGCCGCTCGATGGAGCCCGACATCGAGCCGCCCGACGCCGACCAGCTCGCCGAACGCGTGGCGGCGGCGCGCAACGCCTGGTTCACCTCGACGCGCCGCTATTCGATCCTGATGTCGGCCCTGCCGTCCCTGATAACCGACGCCGAGAACCTTGCGCTCGAGGGCACGCCGCAGGCGCACAGCGTGGCGTCGGACGCGTACATACTGGCCAGGGGTGTGCTCAAGCATCTGCGACGGGTGGATCTCGCGCATCTCGCGGCGGACCGGGCCATGCGCTTCGCGGAGGAGACGGCGGATCCGCTGATCCGCGCGTGGGCGTACTGGAATCTGGGACAGTCGATGCTGGCCGACGACATGCACCAGATCGCGTACGACGTCGCCCGGCGTGGTCTGGAGATCCTGGAGCCGCACGTCGCCGACGGCGATGACCGCCATATCAAGGCGCTCGGCGCGCTGCACCTGCTCGCCGCGGTCAGCGCGGCCCGCGGGGGCAACGACGACGAGGCCAGGGAGCGGGTACGCGGACCCGCCGCGCAGCTCGCGCAGCGCGTAGAGGACGGGTCCGGCGTCTACGACCTGGCCTTCTTCGGGCCCACCAACGTCGCCATCCACATGGCCGGCATCGAGAGCGACACCGGCCGTCCGGAGGCGGTGCTGCAGATCGCCGACGACATCGACCTGCGGCGGACACCGTCCATCGAGCGGCGCACCACCCATCTGTGCCAGGTCGCCCGCGCCTGCGAGGACGTGGGCGACGACGCCGCCAGCCTGCTCCACCTGCTGCGGATCGAGCGCGAGAGCCCGGAGGAGCTGGATCACAAGCTGCTGCTGAGGGAGATGGTGCGGTCGCTGGCCCGGCGGGCGCGGCCGTCGTGGGCACCGGAGGTCCGCTATCTCGCCGAACGCCACGACATCACGAACTAAGAGTTCGGTCGCGGCGAACAGGGAGATCTCTTGCTCGAGTTCGTCACGGAACGGGGCGAGAGTGACACGCTGCGCTCATGACCAGTGCGCCGAGTGCCGATTTCGTCATGGAACGACTGCTCCAGGAGGCCACGAGGGAGTTCCCGGGGTGGTCGTTCCAGCGGGATCATTCGGGCTGGACCGCCATCCACGGCGACACCCGGCTCACCCGCCCCAGCCTGGCGGCCCTGCGCGCCCTGCTACGGCTCCACCGGCCCGCGCGGACGGGGTGAGCCCCCGCCCACCTACAGCGTGGGGAGGAAGCCGACCTTGTCGCGGACCTCGGCCATGGTCTGCTTGGCCACCGCCGACGCGCGTTCCGCGCCGATGGCCAGCAGGCGGTCGAGCTCGGCCTCGTCCGACAGCAGCTTCTCCGTACGCTCCCTGATGGGCGTGAACGTGCCGACCACCGCCTCCGCCACGTCCTTCTTGAACGTGCCGTACCCCTGCCCCTCATACCGGGCCACCAGCTCGGGAATGGGCGTCCCGGTCAGCGCGGACTGGATGCGGAGCAGGTTGGAGATGCCGGGCTTGTTCTCCTCGTCGAACAGCACCTCGGAGCCGGTGTCCGTGACCGCCCGCATGACCTTCTTGCGCAGCGGGCCCGGCTGCTCGAGGACGTCGAGGATGCCGGCGGGGCTCGAGGAGGACTTCGACATCTTCGCCGTCGGGTCCTGGAGGTCGGTGATCTTCTCGACCTCCTTGAGGATGTACGGCTCCGGCAGCGTGAACGTCTCGCCGAAGCGGTGGTTGAAGCGCTGGCCCAGGTCTCGGGTGAGCTCCAGGTGCTGCTTCTGGTCGGCTCCCACCGGGACCCGGTTGGCCTGGTAGAGCAGGATGTCGGCGGCCTGCAGGATCGGGTACGTGAAGAGGCCGACGCTGGCCGCGCTCTCACCGAACTTGGCCGACTTGTCCTTGAACTGGGTCATCCGGGCCGCCTCGCCCATGCCGGTGAGGCAGATCAGGATCCAGGCGAGCTCCGAGTGCTCGCGTACGTGCGACTGCACGAAGACGGTGGACCGCTCCGGGTCGAGGCCGGCGGCGAAGAGCTGGGCGGCGGCCACGCGGCTGCGGCGGCGCAGCGCGTCGGGCTCGGTCGGCACCGTGATCGCGTGGAGATCGACCACGCAGTAGAAAGCGTCGTGGGTCTCCTGCAGGGTGACCCACTGGCGGACGGCACCCAGGTAGTTGCCCAGGTGGAAGGAGTCCGCTGTGGGCTGGATGCCGGAGAGAACACGAGGTCTGGCCATAGCAGGCAATTGTGTCAGGAATCCCGCTCGGGCGGCGACTCGACTGCCGGACGGTGTTTCACTCTCACCCTGGAGATACGGCGCCCGTCCAGCTCGGTTACTGTCATCTCAAATCCCGTTATTTCCACCTTTTCCCCTACAGCTGGCACATGCCCCAGCATCGCCATGACGAATCCAGCCAGGGTCTCGTACGGACCGTCGGGCAGCCGGATGCCGGTCTCGGTGGCGAAGTCGTTGAGGTTCGTGAGGCCGTCGATCTCGATCTCTCCGGCGGGCAGGACCACGACGTCCTCCTCGACGTCGTACTCGTCCCTGATGTCCCCGATCAGCTCCTCGACGAGGTCCTCCATGGTCACGATGCCCGCCGTGCCGCCGTACTCATCCACCACGATCGCCAGGTGCTGCCCCTCGTCGCGCATCTCGTTCAGGGTGCTGAGCAGCCGCTTCGACGCGGGCACGAACTTCGCCGCGCGGATCGGCACCACCGCGCTGATCGGCTCGGTCTGGCCGGTGAGCTCGGGGTCCAGCAGGTCACGTACGTGCACGAACCCGATGACCTCGTCGTACGTGTCGCGGTAGACGGGGAAACGCGAGTGCGGCAGCCCGGCTGCGAGGCGGGCCGCCTCGTCCAGCGGAGTGTCGGCGTCCATGAACTCCACCTCGGTACGCGGCAGCATCACCTCCCTGAGCTGTCGCTTCCCCGCCGCGAACACCTCGCCGATCAGCTTGCGCTCGTCGGCGGTGAGATCGGTGTGCCCGACCACCATGTCGCGCAGCTCCTCGGTGGTGACCTCCTCACGGCCGGCCTCCGGGTTTCCGCCGAGCAGCCGGACCACGAGGTCGGTGGACTTCGACAACATCCAGATGATCGGCCGCGACAGCGACGCGATCCGGTCGA
This sequence comes from Nonomuraea sp. NPDC049784, assembly GCF_040659615.1. Taxonomy (NCBI): domain Bacteria; kingdom Bacillati; phylum Actinomycetota; class Actinomycetes; order Streptosporangiales; family Streptosporangiaceae; genus Nonomuraea; species Nonomuraea sp. NPDC049784. The sequence continues at coordinate 67,851 of NZ_JBFAMX010000001.1, read as the reverse complement.
GGAACGGGGCCACGTACAGCGACAGCCCCTCGGCCCGCTGCAGTGCCAGCCGCTTGGGCGCCAGCTCACCCAGCACCAGCGACGTGTACGAGATCGCCAGCGTCACCAGCACGAGCGCGAGCACGGGAGCGACGGCCTCGGGCACCCGCCAGCGTTCGAGCAGGGGCACCAGTTGCCCGGAGAGCCGGTCGGCGCCGAACGCGGCCGACAGCATGGTGGCCACGGTCACGCCGATCTGGACGGCGGACAGGAAGCGGTTGGGGTCGCGGGCGAGCTTGGCCACCCGCTCGCCCCGGCGGCCCCGCTGTGAGAGCTTGCGGACCTGGCTGTCCCGGAGGGAGACCATCGCGATCTCGGCGGCGGCGAAGAAGCCCCCGATCAGGATGAACAGCAGAACCAGGGCGACGTTGGCCGCGACGGTGTCAAACATGGTGGTTGGCAGCGTACTCGGCGGCTTTCCCGCGTATGCTGAACGGCAAGCCGTACAAAATCAAACATATTTGAACAGGAGTGCACATGAGGCTATTGGTGACCGGGGGTGCCGGGTACGTCGGCAGTGTCGTCGCGGCGCAGCTCATTGAGGCAGGACACGAGGTGACGGTACTCGACGACCTGTCAACGGGGCATCAGGACGCGGTGCCGGAAGATGCCAGATTTGTCCAAAAAAGCATCACCGAGGCCCATGACGTGCTCGACGGCATGGACGCGGTGCTGCACTTCGCGGCCAAGTCGCTGGTCGGTGAGTCGGTGGAGAAGCCGGGACTCTACTGGTCCAACAACCTCGGTGGCACGCTGGCCCTGCTCGACGCCATGCGGGACAAGGGGGTGGGCAGGATCGTGTTCTCCTCGACGGCAGCCACGTACGGCGAGCCCGAGCGCTCCCCGATCGAGGAGGACGACCCGACGCGCCCGACCAATCCCTACGGTGCCACCAAGCTGGCCGTCGACACCGCACTGAGCGCGTACGCGCAGATCCGCGGCCTCGGCGCGGTGAGCCTGCGGTACTTCAACGTGGCCGGCGCCTACGGCCGCTACCGTGAGCGGCACACGATCGAGACCCACCTCATCCCGAACGTCCTGAAGGTCGCGACCGGTGAGCGCGAGTCCGTGAACGTCTTCGGCACCGACTACCCGACGCCCGACGGCACCTGCGTGCGCGACTACATCCACGTGGCCGATCTGGCGCGGGCGCACCTGCTGGCGCTGGACGCGATCGTGCCGGGCGAGCACCAGGTCTACAACCTGGGCAGCGGCAGCGGCTTCAGCGTGCAGGAGGTGATCTCGGTCTGCCGCGAGGTCACCGGCCACGAGATCCCGGCCGTCGTCGCGAACCGCCGCCCCGGCGACCCCGCCGTGCTGGTCGCGTCGTCCGCGAGGATCCAGCGAGAGCTGGGTTGGAAGGCCGAACGGCCCTCGCTGCACGACATCGTTTCCGACGCGTGGGACGCGCTTTCCGCAAATGCGTGATACGGCGCCGCGAAATGTGCTGTGATACCCAAATGTGAGGAACTTTTCACCAAGGGTCACGAAGCTGCTCTTCGGTGTCCTCATTGTGGCGGGTTGCCTTCTGGCAGCCGCAGGCGTGACCTTTGCCACGCCGCAGGCCGCTCCCGCCGTGCAGCAGGTGTCCTGCCCGCCCTGAAGCCCCCCGCGTGAAGCGGGGGGCGGGCAGGCCGGACTCGAGGACTCAGATGAGGCCGAGGTCCTTCACCGCGTCGCGCTCCTCCGCCAGCTCGCGCACGCTGGCGTCGATCCGGTCGCGGGAGAACGCGTCGATCTCGAGACCCTGGATGATCTCGAACTTGCCGTTGGCCGCGCGCACGGGGAACGACGAGATGAGCCCCTCGGGCACCCCGTAGGAGCCGTCGGAGACGACCGCCGCGGAGGTCCACTCGGTGCCGTTGACCCAGTCGTAGACGTGGTCGATCGCCGCGTTGGCCGCCGAGGCGGCCGAGGAGGCGCCACGGGCCTCGATGATGGCGGCGCCGCGCTTGGCCACCGTCGGGATGAACGTCTCGCGCAGCCACTCGGGGTCGACCTGCTCGGCCGCCACCTTGCCGCCGACCTCGGCGTGGAACAGGTCCGGGTACTGCGTCGCGGAGTGGTTGCCCCAGATCGTCATCTTCTTGATCTCGGTGACCGGGACCTGCAGCTTGGCGGCCAGCTGGGACAGCGCGCGGTTGTGGTCGAGCCTGGTCATCGCGGTGAAGCGGTCGGCCGGCACGTCGGGCGCGTTCTGCTGGGCGATGAGCGCGTTGGTGTTGGCCGGGTTGCCCACGACCAGGACCTTGATGTCGTCGGCGGCGTGGTCGTTGATCGCCTTGCCCTGGGGGCCGAAGATGCCGCCGTTGGCGCCGAGCAGGTCGCCGCGCTCCATGCCGGCCTTACGCGGCATGGCGCCGACCAGCAGGGCGACGTTGGCGCCGTCGAAGGCGACGTTGGGGTCGTCGGTGATCTCGATGCCGGACAGCTGCGGGAACGCGCAGTCGTCGAGCTCCATGGCCGTGCCCTCGGCCGCCTTCACCGCCGCCGGGATCTCCAGCAGGCTGAGCTTGACCGGGACGTCGGCGCCGAGCAGCTGCCCCGACGCGATGCGGAACAGCAGTGCGTAGCCGATCTGACCGGCTGCTCCGGTGACGGTGACCTTGACGGGCCCCATGGCCTTCCCCTCACTCGCGGGATATTCGCTGACTTTGGGATGTTACCCGCTCGTCATCAGCAGGTTTCCATCGCGGGCACCTTCAGCTCAGGTTCGAAGTCGACCTTGGCGAAGTGCCTGGTCAGGAGCTGCTTCATGAAGCCCGTGCGGTAGAGGTCGGCGATCACGGCCTTGACCGCCTTGCAGGTCTTCACGTCGCCGTTCCTGATGCCGACGGCGTAGCGCTCGTTGTTGAGCTTGGCGCCGAGGACCTTGTAACGCATGTTCTCGCGGGCGGCGAACCCCGCCAGGATCAGGTCGTCGCCGGGGACCGCGTCCACTTTGCCACTCCTGAGCAGTGCCATGCAGACGGCGTAGTCGGGGGCGCCGACCGGCTCGACCGACACCTTCTCCTGCACGTCCCCGACGGACGGGCTGTCCGGAGCGCAGAGCTTCTTGCCCTTCAGGTCGTCTACGGACTCGATGCCGCTGCCTGCACGCACGAGGACGTCGTGATGGGCCAGGTAGTACGGCCCCGCGAACTGGGTCTCGGACTTGTCGACCGAGTACGTGGCCACGACGAGGTCGGCGGTGCCGTCGGCGAGCGCGCCCGCCCGATCGTCCCTGCTGACCCGGACGAACGCGGTCTCCTTCGCCCCTAACTCCGCGGCGAGGCGCTTGGCCACCTCGATGTCGAAGCCCTGGAAGTCCTCGCCGTTCTGCAGCCCCACGCCGGGCAGGTCGCCCTTGACGCCGATCACGATCTTCCCCGTCTGCGCCACCTTGTCCACCACACTGGCGAAGGTGTTCGGGGGCTGCGGCCCGGCCGTCCCCGTGGGCTCGGGCTGCGCGCCGAACGCCAGCGGCGGCCAGCCGTTCAGCGCCAGCGCGACGGCCGCGGCTGCGAGCAGGACGATCGCGGTGACCAGCCCGATCCACACCTTCGCGCGGCGCGACCGCGCGGGCGCGGCGGGCTCGGTCACCGGGTACGGCGCCTCGGGCGGCGCCGTCACGGCCGGCTCGTTCCGGAAGGGCGGCGCCGCCGGGGCCACGTCCTTCTGGGAAGGCGGCACCGTCGGGGCAGCCTCCTTCCGAGCGGGCAGGTCCGTGATCGACCCGGCCGACACCCTGCTGAACGGCGTGGTGTCGTCGCTGGCCACCTGCACACCCCGGGTGAGCACCGCCGTGGACGCCCCAGCGGTGGACGGCTGGCCGAGCAGCCGCAGCAGGATCTGGTCGGCGGACGGCCGGTCGGCCGGCGACTTGGCCAGCGCGGAGCGCACCACGCTCTGCAGCGGCTCCGGCATCATGCCGACGTCGACCTCGTGGTTGAGAATGCGGTTGAGCACCACCGCGATGGACTTGCCCTCGAACGCCTGTTTCCCGGTGGCCGCGAACGCGATGGTGGCGCCCCACGAGAACACGTCCGTATAGGGCCCCACGTCGTCGCCCGCGATCTGCTCGGGCGCCATGTAGGCGGGCGTGCCGATGGCCCGGCTGGTGATCGTGCCGGTGGAGTCGATGATCCTGGCGATGCCGAAGTCCACCACGCGCGGCCCGTCGGCGGCGATCAGCACGTTGTCGGGCTTGAAGTCTCTGTGGACGATCGCGGCGTGGTGGATCGCGGTGAGCGCGGTGGCGGTGCCGATGGCCAGCCGGTCGAGCACGGTGCCGGTGATCGGCCCGTCGGTGTCGACGATCTCCCTGAGCGGCCGGCCGTCGATGTACTCGCTCGCGATATAGGGCGTGTTGCCGTCGAGATCGGCCTCGATCACCCGGGCCGTGCAGAACGACGCCACCCGCTGCGCCGCCTTGAGCTCCCTCGCGAAACGCGACCTGGCGATCGTGTCACCGCTGAACTTCACATGCAGGAGCTTGATCGCGGCATTCTCCCCCTTGTCGTTGACGCCCAGGTAAACGATGCCCTGACCGCCTTCTCCGATCCGTCCGGACAACCGGAAGGACCCCAGGTGGGCGGGATCGCCGGCGACCAGCGGCGAGATTTGCGGCATTCGTCATCCCCACGTGTGCTGAACCCCAACCACGCAAACTTTACGACGGTCAGCAACTCCTCAGGGAACCGTTAACCGTTCGTGACGTCACGGTTTTACCCACCGGCTTGCCCGCGCCTGCGGCAATCCTGGCTCCGCGCCGAGTTGCGCGCGCGGCCCTTCACGTGGAGGCTCGGGATCATGGATCGCCCCTTCGACATCGTGCTCTTCGGAGCCAGCGGCTTCACCGGCGCGCTCACGGCCGCCTACCTCGCCGAGGCCGCGGGCCCCGGCACGCGGTGGGCACTGGCCGGGCGCGACCGCGCCAGGCTGGAGCGCCTCGGGCTCGACGTGCCGATCCTGCTCGCCGACGCCACGGATCCGGCCTCGGTGGCCGGGCTGGCCCGCCAGACGCGCGTCCTGGCCACGACGGTCGGCCCCTACGTCACGTACGGCGAGCCGCTGGTTGCGGCCTGCGCCGAGGCCGGCACTCATTACCTGGACCTGACGGGCGAGGCCGAGTTCGTGGACCTGGTCTACGTCCGCTACCACGACAGGGCGGCCAGGAGCGGCGCCAAGCTCGTGCACGCCTGCGGCTTCGACTCCATCCCGTTCGACCTGGGCGTGCTCCACACCGTCGGCCACCTCCCTGAAGGCGTCCCGCTCAAGGTGGGCGGCTTCCTGCGGGCGAGCATGAGCCCGTCGGGCGGCACCCTGGCCACCATGATGTCCATCTTCGGCCGCGCCCGGCAGATGGTGGAGCAGGGCACACAGCGCCGCTCCGCCGAGCCCAGGCCCGCCGGTCGCAAGGTGAGTTCCCTGCCCGGCGGCGTCCGTTACGTGGGCGGCTGGGCGCTCCCGATGCCGACCGTCGACCCGTTCATCGTCGGCTACTCCGCCCGGCTCCTGGACCGCTACGGCCCGGACTTCACCTACCGCCAGCACTACGCCGTCAGGACGTTGCCCGCGGCCCTGGCCACGGCGGCGGGCGCGGGCGCCTTCGCCGCGCTCGCCCAGATCCCGCCCGTACGCGGCTGGATCCAGAACCGGGTGCGGCCCGGCGACGGCCCTTCGGCCGAGCGGCGCGCGCGGAACTGGTTCAAGGTCACGTTCTTGGGCGTGGGCGGGGGCGAGCGCGTGGTGACGGAGGTCGCAGGCGGCGACCCGGGCTACGGCGAGACCGCCAAGATGCTCGGGGAGTCGGCCCTCTGCCTCGCCTTCGACGACCTGCCGGACCGCGCGGGCCAGCTCACGACGGCCTCCGCCATGGGACAGCCGCTCATCGACCGGCTGCGCGCGGCAGGCATGACGTTCGCCAGGAAGCAGTGATCCGGCAGGCGCCGGGCACGCGTCAGTAGGGCAGGCTCCACTTCACGAAGGCCTTGCGCAGGTACGGGGTCTTGAACTTCGGATACGCCACCGTGCTCACGTCCCCGTCCGAGGTGTAGATCATGTCCGGGTTGGTCTTGAGCCAGTCCAGCCAGGCCTCCGAGCAGAACTGCTTGCAGTCGCCCTTCTTCTCCATGACCTTGATCCGCGGGATCCCCACCGGATCGAACGCCTTGCTGAAGGGCGACGCCGCGGGCGTGTACCCCGCCAGGAACGCGCCCTGGTGGTTGTAGAGCTTGCCGCCGTGCAGGGCCCACTCCCTCTTGCTCGGCTGGTTGCCGTACGGCAGGGCGATCGTGACCGGGTTGGTGTGGGTCAGGGAGTTGATCTGCTTGCCGATCGAGCCGATCTGCTCCTCGACCTCCTTCTGCGAGCGTCCGCGCAGGTTGATGTGGTCGCGGGTGTGGTTGCCGATGTCGAAGCCGTTGTCCTTGAGCCAGACCAGCGTCTGTGCCTGCTCCTCGGGCACGGTCTTGCCGAACATGTCGCGGGTCACATAGAACGTGGCCTTCGGGCGGAAGCCCGGGTGCTTGGCGGCCACCTCCTGCAGGATCGCGACGGCCGTGTTGGGTGCGGGCACGCCCACTTCGTTGAGGGTGAGCTGCGATGGGGAGGAATCATCAAATGTCAGGACCACCGGGTGCTTGCCGGCCGGGATGTCGATCTTGCCGGTCACCATCTCGGCGGCCGTGATCGGCACGTACCCCTCCCTGGCCAGCCGCTCCAGGTCCGCCCGGAACTGCTGCGGCGTCCTGTCGTCCGTCGAGCCCGGCTTGTCGATGATCCGGTGGAACATGAGCACCGGGATCTGCCCCAGCTCGTTGGCCTTGACCTTGGCCGCGAACTGGGCCTTGGCCACCTTGCTCGCCTTGAGCTTGGCGGCGGCGTCGGCCTTGGTGTCGGCCAGCTTGACGGTATTGGGCTGCGAGTCGCAACCGCTCAGGATCGTTGCGGCGGCCAGTAGGCCGAGTCCACTGAGAATACGCAGTCGCATCCGAACCCCCCGAGACGCGTACGACTGTTACGAGGAGGCTCTTACCCAGCTGATCAACTACGGCACGCCGCCGCACCGTCAAGAGATGGTCTGGGAACAACGAAAGGGCCGCCCGCGGGCGGCCCTTCGAGGTGGAACGGTCAAGAGGCCATCTTCTTCTTGAGGTTCTCGTCCAGCGCCGCCAGGAAGTCCTGGGTGGTGAGCCACTTGGCGTCGCCGCCGACCAGGAGCGCCAGGTCCTTGGTCATCTGGCCGCCCTCGACGGTCTCGACGCAGACCTCCTCCAGCTTGCCGGCGAAGTCGGTCACGGCGGGGGTGTTGTCGAGCTTGCCACGGTGGGCCAGGCCGCGCGTCCACGCGAAGATCGAGGCGATCGGGTTGGTGGAGGTGGGGTTGCCCTTCTGGTGCTCGCGGTAGTGGCGAGTCACGGTGCCGTGCGCGGCCTCGGCCTCGACGGTCCTGCCGTCAGGGGTCATCAGGACCGAGGTCATCAGGCCGAGCGAGCCGAAGCCCTGGGCCACCGTGTCGGACTGCACGTCGCCGTCGTAGTTCTTCGCGGCCCAGACGTAGCCGCCCTCCCACTTCAGCGCCGCGGCGACCATGTCGTCGATGAGGCGGTGCTCGTACGTGAGACCGGCCTTCTCGAAGTCGGCCTTGAACTCCGTCTCGAAGATCTCGGCGAAGATGTCCTTGAAGCGGCCGTCGTACGCCTTGAGGATCGTGTTCTTCGTGGAGAGGTAGACCGGGTAGTTGCGGGCCAGGCCGTAGCGCATCGACGCGCGGGCGAAGTCGCGGATCGACTCGTCCAGGTTGTACATCGCCAGCGCGACGCCGCTGCTGGGGAAGTCGTACACGTCGAGCTCGATCGGCTCGGAGCCGTCCTTCGGCGTGAACGTCAGGGTCAGCATGCCCTCGCCGGGGATCTTCAGGTCCGTGGCGCGGTACTGGTCACCGAACGCGTGACGGCCGACGACGATGGGCTTGGTCCAGCCGGGCACGAGGCGCGGCACGTTGGACATGATGATCGGCTCGCGGAAGATGACGCCACCGAGGATGTTGCGGATGGTCCCGTTGGGGGACTTCCACATCTTCTTGAGACCGAACTCCTCGACCCGTGCCTCGTCCGGGGTGATGGTGGCGCATTTCACACCGACGCCGTACTTCTTGATGGCGTTCGCGGCGTCGATGGTGACCTGGTCGTCCGTCGCGTCTCGGTGCTCGATGCCGAGGTCGTAGTACTTCAGATCGACGTCGAGGTAGGGAAGGATCAACTGGTCCTTGATGAACTGCCAGATGATCCGGGTCATTTCGTCGCCGTCAAGCTCGACGACGGGACCCTCCACCTTGATCTTGGGCATGCGAATGGTTCCCCTTCAATGAATTGATGCGTTGAGGCTATCGGACCGTCCGGTCATCGGGCGAAAAGGGACAGGATCAGCGCCTTGAGCTCGTTGTTGTAAAGCAGAAGCGAGGTCAGGACCAGCACGAACCCGAACCCGGCAAGCGTGATGACGTCGACCCTCTGGCTGCGTACGGACAGCTGCCCGCCGTACCCGGCGAAGCGGAGAGCGGCGGCCATCATGATCACGCCGCCCAGCACGAACCCGCCCCAGCGCAGGTCCGCGAGAAGGATCACGAGCACGCCGATGACCGCACCCGCCAGTATCAGCGGGTACGGTCCCCAGCTCTCACGCTCAGTCCGATGATCGCTCAACGCTCTTGCTCAACGCTCGTCGATCGGCTTCCACTTCTGGTCGGTCTCCCCGATGTACTCGCTGTCGGGCCGGATCAGCCTATTGTCCGCGTGCTGCTCGATGACATGGGCCGTCCAGCCGGCCATGCGGCTGACAGAGAAGACCGGCGTGAAGAGGTCGGTCGGGATGCCGAGATAGTGGTAGACCGAAGCTGCATAGAAGTCCACGTTCGGATAGAGGCCCTTCGTCTCGAAGACGACCTCCTCCATTTCCTTGGACATCCGATAGTAGGTGTCATCGCCGCTCGCCTCAGCCAGTTCGGCGGACATCCTGCGCAGATGAGTGGCGCGCGGGTCCTCGGTCTTGTAGACGCGGTGGCCGAAGCCCATGATCTTCTCGTGCGCCGCGAGCTTGTCGCGCACGGTCTGGGCCACCTGGCCAGGCGGGATCGACTCCAGCGTCTTCATGACCTGCTCGTTCGCGCCGCCGTGCAGCGGGCCCTTGAGCGTGCCGATGGCGGCCACGATCGCGGAGTGCATGTCGGAGAGGGTCGCGGCGCAGACGCGGGCGGCGAACGTGGAGGCGTTCATGGTGTGGTCCGCGTGCAGCACCAGGCACTCGTCGAAGATCTCGACCTCGCGGGGGCCGGGGGCGCGGCCGGTGATCTCGTGCAGGAAGTTCGCGGCGATGCTCAGGGACGGGTCCGGCTCGGGGACGCTGCCGCCGGTGCGGGCGGCGTGGTAGCGGGCCACCAGGAGGGGTTGCTGCGCGGTCAGCCGGGCCGCCTTGCGCAGGTTGGCGTCGGGGGCGATGGAGTCCTTGTCGGGGTCGTCCGCGCCAGAGAGCGACACCAGCGACCGCAGTGCCTCCATCGGTTTCTGTTTCTCGGCGATTTCGGCGATGTTCGCGGACACGAGGGCGCCCAGCTCCCGGCCCTGCGCCAGCTCCTCGCTGTAGGCGTCGAGCTCGGACCGGGTGGGCAGCTTGCCGCGCTGAAGCAGGTGTGCGGTCTCCTCGAACGTCGCGCGGCCGGCCAGGTCGTGGATGTCGTATCCACGGTAGAAGAGCCGACCGGCCTTTCCGTCGATGTCGCTCAGCGCTGTGGACGCCGCTACGACATCGGCCAGACCTTTCGTGGGCTTGTCCGCCATGAGTGTTTCCTCCGCTTATCTTCGACCGAAGTCTACCCGTGAGCAGGCAAAACCGTCCGCAAAGGTCCAGACCAATTTCACGTCGGATTCTCCTTTCAGCAAAGGAGATTCCGCATCCCCTCGTTTGGGTAAGCCGGAGCTGTAGTAATAGTTACGGCGGGCTACCTGGGGAGGAACTGCCGTGCCCAGGAGGAGGCGTGCCGTTCATACGCTGCCTCACAAGGGGAGGAACCGCCAGTGGAGGGGCCGTTCATACGCATCGAGGACACTGGCGAGGTGGTCCCGTTGCGCCCCGAGATCACGACGGTCGGGAGGGGCCGGGGAGTCGACATTCGGCTCACCGATCCCAGCGTGTCCCGGCTCCATGCCGAGTTCGTCAGACGAGGACCCTACCTGTACGTCGTCGACCTGGGCCTGTCCAGGAACGGCACACGGGTGAACGGCAGGCCGATCGCCCGGAGGGTCCTTGACGACGGTGACGTCGTCTCGTTCGGCGCGGCGCGGGGTCGCATCGGTGGAGTCCCCCGTGAGGACTTCACCCCCGAGGTCGAGCTGCGCAGGGCGGCCGCGCCCGAGCTGACCAGGCGCGAGGTCGACGTGCTGACCTCGCTCTGCAGGCCGGCGCTGTCCGATGAGGCGTTCGTCGCCCCGGCGACCGCACGCGAGATCGCCGACGACCTGGTCGTGACCGAGGCCGCGGTCAAGCAGCATCTGCTGCGGCTCTACCAGAAGTTCAGGATCCCCGAGGGCACCAACCGGCGCACGCGCCTGGCCAACGAGGTCGTCGCGCTCGGTCTGGTACGCCCGACCCCGGTGGTGCCACCACAGCGGTCGTCGGGCGCCCCCGCCGAGCAGCCGTCGACGACGGCTGGGCGAAGGGCTTCATAGGGGACGGAGCTTCTTAGAGACGGCTCTTGGGGCCTGATCGCGACCGGGGCTTCGGCGAGGGGTTCCGGCAGCGTCGGAACCTCAGTGCCACAGTGCCCGCGACCACGGGAAGCGGGCACGTCGCCGGCCGGGAGGACCGGCCGGCGACGCGAGCAGGCGTAGCACGCCCTCAGATCACCCTGAAGCCGTTGCTCGGCTCGCTGGTCCGGTTGGCCCGGTCCACCGCCATCACGTAGTAGTGGTCGCCGCGCTTCCCGTCCGGGTCCGTCCAGTGGACCTGCCGGTCGCCGGGCACGACCGCGACGAGGTTGCGCGCGTCGGCGAACGCGTCCGAGGAGGCGTGCCCGTCGAAGCGGAAGATCGCGAACAGGAACGGCTCGTCCCTGCCGGTGGCCACGGCCCGCACCTCGACGCCGCCGGAGCGGCGCAGCGCGTACGCCAGCACGGGCCTGTGCGGCGGCTCGCCGTTCGCCAGCCTGGGCAGCACGGGACCGAGCGCCGGCCGCTGGTAGTGGTCGTTGACGGCGGTCGAGATTGAGCCGATCCTGTCGACCTTGACGTCGTTGGCGTTGTACCAGATGTCGCCGCTGACCTCGGGATGGTCCCTGTTGAGCGTCAAATGGGCGGACAGCTCGCCGGGGGCCTGCCACTGGGCCACCTGTGCCGGGTCGCCCGCCTTGTAGGCGGCCTGGCCGATCCACAGCAGGGTGTTCGTGCCGCTCGCCACGTCGGACCACCACGGGACGAGCTTGGAGTAGTCGGCCGGCGGCTGCCCGATGTACCAGTAGAGCTGCGGCGCGATGTAGTCGAGCCAGCCCTTCTTGACCCAGCCGCGGGTGTCGGCGTGCAGGCTGTCGTACGACTGGCCGCCGTTGGTCTCCGAGCCGAGCGGGTCGGTGGCCTTGTTGCGCCAGATGCCTGACGGGCTGATGCCCCACGCGATGTCCGGCTTGGCTTCGAGGACCCGCTGCTGCATCTCCTGGACCATGAGGTCGACGTTGTTGCGCCGCCAGGAGGCCAGGTCGGGGAAGCCGGCGCCGTACTTGGCGAACGTGGCGCTGTCGTCGAAGGCCGTGGTGTTGGTCGGGTAGAAGTAGTCGTCGAAGTGCAGGCCGTCGATGTCGTAGCGGGTGACCGCGTCCATCATCGCGTCCTGGCAGAACTTCCGTACCTCCGGCAGGCCCGGGTTGTAGTAGAGCTTGCCGCCGAACGGCAGGATCCAGTCGGGGTGCTTGCGCCCGGGGTGGTCGGGGTGGAGCTTGGCGGGGTCGGACTGCATCGAGACGCGGTACGGGTTGAACCAGGCGTGGAAGGCCAGGCCGCGCTTGTGCGTCTCCTCCACGGCGAACCCGAGCGGGTCGTAGCCAGGGTCCTGTCCCTGGGTGCCGGTCAGGTACTGTGACCAGGGTTCGAACGGTGACGGCCAGAACGCGTCCGCGGTCGGCCTGATCTGCACGAACACCGAGTTGAGCTTGCGCTGCACCGCCACGTCCAGCCAGGCGAGGAACTCGGCTTTCTGTTGCTCCGCGGTCAGTCCCGGCTTCGAGGGCCAGTTGATGTTGACTACGGAGGCGATCCACATGCCGCGCATCTGGTGCAACGGCGGAACGTAGTCCGCCTGCGCTAAGGCGGGCAGCGGCACCGCGGAAGCGGCGGCGGCGAGGGCGAGACCCTTGAGGAGAGTCCTTCTGCTGGGCATTGGGGGGTGGCCTCTCGAAAGTGGTTGTATCGAAGGCGACGATGACAGAAAATTACCTTCAGATCAACAACTGTGAAGGAAAATGCCGATGAGCGGAGACCTGTCCAGGCTCGCGATGACCGTGCTGCATCCAGGGTACGAGGGGACCTCCGCTCCCGACTGGTTGCGGCGCGCCCTGAGCGATGGTCTCGGCGGGGTCGTCCTGTTCGCCCGCAACGCCATTGACGCACAGCTCGTACGGCATTTGCGCGCCGAGAACCCGGGCGCCGTCATCTCCATCGACGAGGAGGGCGGCACGGTCACCCGGCTGGAGGTCCTGGCCGGCAGCTCCTTTCCGGGCAACAGGGCGCTGGGCGTGGTGGACGACGTGGCCCTCACCGAGCGGGTGGGCCGCCAGATCGGCAGGATGCTGGCGGAGCTGGACATCACGCTCAACTACGCGCCCGATGCCGACGTGAACTCCAACCCGGCCAACCCGGTCATCGGCGTGCGTTCGTTCGGTCCTTCCCCCGATCTGGTGTCCCGCCACACGGTCGCGTACGTGAACGGGGTGCAGGGCGCGGGCGTGGCCGCGTGCGCCAAGCACTTTCCCGGCCACGGGGACACGGTCACCGACTCCCACCTGGCGCTGCCGACCGTGCACGCCTCCCGCGAGGTGTTCTTCTCGCGCGACCTCCCACCGTTCCAGGCCGCGATCGGTGCGGGGGTGCGCGCGATCATGTCGGGCCACCTGCTCATTCCCGCTCTCGATCCGTCGATGCCGGCGACGCTGAGCCGTACCGTGATGACCGAGCTCCTGAGGGGCGAGCTCGGCTTCGACGGGATGCTCACCACCGACGCGATCGAGATGCAGGCGGTGGCCGCCATGTTCAGCCCCGGCGAGATCGCGGTGAGAGCCCTGAACGCGGGCGCGGACGCCATCTGCGTGGGGATCTGCACCGAGGAGATCGTCCACGAGATCCATGACGCGATCGTCGCCGCCGTGCGCGCCGGGGAACTGCCCGAGGAGCGGCTCGCCGAGGCGGCCGGGCGGGTGCTCGCGCTGTCCGAGTGGTACGGCGCACAGGCGGCGCTGCGCGACAAGGCCCGGGGCGACGTCGACCGGCGCGTGGGCCTGGAGGCCGCCAGGGCGGCGCTGACCACCTCGGGCACCGCCACGCTCGACCGGGGGCCGCTGGTCGTCGAGGTCAACACCCGCCTCAACAAGGCCGTGGACCCCTCCACGCCGACCGGCATCACGGCCGCGCTCACCTCCCTGCTGCCGAACACGGCCCGGCTGCAGCTGGAGCCCTCGGGCGAGCTGCCGGATCTCGCGAACGACGAGCGACCGGTCGTGCTGGTGGTGCACGACGCCGCCCGCCACGACTGGGTGCGCTCGACGGTGGCCAAGGCACTGGAGATGCGGCCCGACGTGATCGTGGTGGACACCGGCGTCCCCGCACCCCCGGGCAAGGCAGTCCACGTGGCCACTCACGGGATCTCCCGCGTGTCCGCGCAGGCCGCCGCTGAATGGCTGACTCAGTGACCGCCGAATCCGCCAACCCGGTCGCCGCCGTACGTGCCGTGCTGCCGTCGCTCACGCCGGCGGCGCAGGGCATCGCCCGCATCATCCTGGACGATCCCGGGCTGGTGGTGCGGAGCACGATCACCGAGTTCAGCGCGGTCTCCGGCACCAGCGAGGCCACCATCGTGCGGACCGCTCGCGCGCTGGGCTTCACGGGGTACTCGCAGATGCGCTTCGCGCTGGCGGCGGCCGTGGCCAAAGAGCCGGAGCGGCTGGTGCCCGGCGACCTCGGGCCCGACGACCCGCTGACGGACGTGATCGCCAAGGTGGCCCGGGCCGAGTCGGAGGCGCTGGCCGACACCGCGGCGCAACTCGATCCCGATCAGCTGGGCGAGGTCGTGAAGGCCATCTCGGTGGCGCGGCGAGTGGACGTCTATGGGGTCGCGGCCTCGGGACTGGTGGCGGCGGACATGTCGCAGAAGCTGCTGCGGATCGGGCTGTCGAGCCATCCGTTCAGCGATGCGCACCTGGCTCTGACCAGCGCCGCGCTGCTCAGGGAAGGCGACGTGATCGTCGCGATCAGCTGCAGCGGGGAGACGCCCGACGTGCTGGTCCCCGCCCGTACGGCCGCCGAGGCCGGGGCGTTGGTCGTGGCGATCACCAACAATCCGCGCTCTTCGCTGGCCGAGCTGGCGGACCACACGCTGGTGTCGGCGGGACGGGAGACGGCCTTCCGCCCTGGGGCGCTGGCCAGCCGGATCAGCCAGCTGCTGATCGTGGACTGCATCTTTGTGGGGTTGGCGCAGCGGACGTACGACTCGGCCGACGCCGCCATCCGCGCGACCCGCGACGCCACGGACCGCTACCGCAACCGCTGAGGGGCCGGTCAGGCGCGGGCGACCGACAAGGCGGCCAGGTCGGCTTCGATCTTGGCGGCCGTGGCCAGCAGCGGGGGGAGCAGGTCACGCCGGGCCGCCTGGAGGGTCGTGCGGCTGGCGTGGGTCGAGACGTTCACCGCGGCCACCGTGCGACCGGACCGGTCGCGGACGGGCGCGGCGATCGAGCGCAGCCCCTCCTCCAGCTCCTGATCCACCATCGCCCGCCCCCGCTCGCGCACCTTGTCCAGCTCCGCGCGCAACGCCGCGGGCAGCACGATCGTGCGGGAGGTGAGACGGCGCAGCTCGGCCCGCTCCAGGTAAGCGTCCAGCTCGGCCGGAGGGAGTGCGGCGAGCAGCACCCGCCCCATCGACGTGCAGTAGGCGGGGAACCGGGTCCCGATGCTGATCGTCACGCGCATGATCCGGGCCGTCGCCACCCGGGCCACGTAGACGACGTCCTCCCCGTCCAGCACCGCCACCGAGGCCGACTCGTGCACCTCGGCCGCCAGGCGTTCCAGGTGCGGATCGGCGACCTCGGGCAGCGACAGGCTCGACAGGTACGCGTACCCCAGCTCCAGCACCCGGGGCGTGAGCGCGAACAGCCGCCCGTCGCTGCGCACGTACCCCAGGTCCTCGAGCGTGAGCAGGAACCGGCGGGCCGCCGCCCTGCTGAGCCCGGTCGCGCGGGCCACCTGGCTGAGCGTCAGCTGGGGCTCCGTGGCGCTGAACGCCCGGATCACCGCGAGCCCCCGGGCCAGCGACTGCACATGATCAACCATCGTGATCCCCTTGACATGGGCGGACAAAGGCGTAAGTTCCGCGATACGGGGCTGTTCGGTCAGAGAATACATGTGCGCATTGCGAACAAATAGGAGCAACCGTGCGTCGCTCTCTCATCGTCCTCGCCGCCTTACTCGTGGCCGCCTGCGGCGGCACCCAGCCCGCCACCTCGCCAGGACAGGCCAAGCAAGCAGACAAGGTCAACGCCGGAGTGATCGCGATCGTCGACACCGCCCCGATCCACCTCGGCAAGGCCAAGGGCTTCTTCAGCGAGCAGAACATCGACCTCACGATCACCCCCGTCCAGGGTGGCGCGGCGGCGATCTCGGGGGCGGTGAGCGGGCAGTTCCAGTTCGCCTTCGCGAACACGACCTCGCTGCTGACCGCCAAGCAGCAGGGCCTCGACGTCAAGGTGGTCGCCAACGGCGTCTCCTCCACCGGCCAGCAGGGCAAGGACTTCAGCGCGGTGCTGGTCAAGCAGGACAGCCCGATCAAGACGGCCAAGGACCTGGCGGGCAAGAAGATCTCGGTCAACCAGCTCAAGAACATCGGCGACACGACCGTACGCGCTTCCGTGCGAAATGCGGGAGGCGACCCGACCGGCATCCAGTTCGTGGAGCTGCCCTTCCCCGACGCGCCCGCGGCGCTGCAGAGCGGCCGGGTGGACGCCATCTGGGTGGTCGAGCCGTTCGTCAGCCAGGCCATCAGTCAGGGGGCGCGCCCCGTGGCCTGGAACTTCGCCGACGCCGCGCCCAACCTGACCGTCGCCATGTACTTCACCACGAGCCGGACCGACCCCGACCTGACCAGGCGGTTCACGGCGGCGATGCGGAAGTCGCTGGAGTACGCCGACTCGCATCCGGACGAGGTCAGAGAGGTGCTGAAGACGTACACCAAGATCGCTCCTGAGGTGATCGCGAAGATCTACCTGCCGAAGTGGCCCGTCGAGGTGAACAAGGCGTCCGTGCAGACCGTGGCCGACCTGGCGCTGGCGGACGGGGTGCTCAAGCAGAAGGTCGACGTATCGGCGCTGGTGCCGTGACCGGTGCGCTGACGAGGATCGGGTACGGCCTCGCCGGGCTCGGCGGGCTGCTGGCGCTGATGGAGGCCGTGCCGCGGCTCGGCCTGGTCGACGAGCGGTTCCTGCCGCCCGCCTCGCGCATCCTGGGCACGCTCGCCGCGGAGCTGGCCACGCCCGAGCTGTGGATCGCGCTCGGCGAGACCATGCGCGGCTGGGCGCTGGGGCTGGCGCTGGCGTTCTGCGCGGCGGTCGCGGCGGGGGTGGTCATCGGCATCGTGCCGGGGCTGCGCGCGCTGACGAACTCCACCGTCGAGTTCCTGCGGCCCATCCCGTCGGTCGCGCTGGTGCCGCTGGCGACGCTGCTGTTCGGGCCGTCGCTCGGCTCGACGCTCATGCTCGTGGTGTACGCGTCGTTCTGGCAGGTGCTCATCCAGGTCCTGTACGGCGTCGCGTCGGTGGACTCCGTGGCCTTCGACACCGCCAGGTCGTACGGGCTGTCGGCCTGGTCCAGGGTCAGGCACCTGGTGTGGCCGACGGCGCTGCCGTACGTCATGACGGGGCTCAGGCTGGCGGCGGTGGTGGCGTTCATCCTGGCAGTGACGGCGGAGCTGGTGATCGGCAGCCCCGGCCTGGGTGCCGAGATCCAGGTGGCGCAGAGCAGCGGGGCCGTGCCGGCCGTGTACGCGCTGATCGTCCTGGCCGGACTGGTGGGTATCGGGGTGAACGTGGCCGTGCGGCTGCTCGAGCGCAGAGTGCTGGCCTGGCATCCGAGCGTCCGGTCGGAGGTGGCCGCATGAGAGTCGTCAGGCTCCTCGCCCTGCCCGTGCTGCTGGTGCTGGTCTGGTGGGCGGTCAGCGGCAGCTCGTTCTATCTGCCGAACCCCGGCCTGGTGGGGCGGGCGTTCGCCGAGACCTGGTTCTCGGAGCGCCTGGTCGAGGACGTGCTGCCGAGCGTCGGGCGGCTGCTGGCGGGGTACGCGGTGGCGGGGCTGCTCGGAGTAGGCCTCGGCGTGTCGATCGGGTCGTCGTGGCGGCTGCGGGCCACGCTGGAGCCGGTGCTGGAGTTCTTCAGGGCCATCCCGCCGCCCCTGCTGGTGCCGCTGATCATGTTGCTGGCCGGGATCGACACCCCCATGAAGGTGCTGGTCATCGTGTCCGGCTGCGTGTGGCCGATCCTGCTGAACACCGTGGAGGGCGTACGTGCGCTGGACGAGGTCCTCGCCGACACCTGCCGCATGTACGGCGTGCGCGGCGCGTCCAGACTGCGGCGGTTCGTGCTGCGCGGCGCCAGCCCGCAGATCATGACCGGGCTGCGGCAGGCATTGTCCATCGGGATCATCCTGATGGTCATCAGCGAGATGTTCGCCAGCTCCAGCGGGCTGGGGTTCACGATCGTGGTGTTCCAGCGGCAGTTCCAGATCGCCGAGATGTGGAGCGGGATCCTGCTGCTCGGGCTGCTCGGCCTGGCGCTGTCCTTCCTCTTCCGCCGCGTGGAGCGGCGGGTGCTGTCCTGGTACTACGGCAGTGGAGCCGCCCGTGCTTGAGATCTCCTCCTTGAACAAGGTCTACGAGAGCCCGGGGCGCCGGGTGGAGGCGATCCGCTCGATCACCTTCGGCGTCGGCGCCGGTGAGCTGGTGTGCGTGGTGGGGCCTTCCGGATGCGGCAAGACCACGTTGCTGAGGTGCGTCGCCGGGCTGCTGACGGTCAGCGGGGGCGAGGTGCGGGTGGACGGCGCGATCGTGACCGGGCCGCCGCCGCGCATGGCCGTGGTCTTCCAGGAGTACGGCCGGAGCCTGTTCCCGTGGATGACCGTGCGGCAGAACGTCGAGCTCCCGCTGAAGGAGAAGAAGGTGCCCGCCGGGCGGAGGCGTTCGCTGGTCTCGGACTCGCTCGAGGCCGTCGGACTCGGCGACGCCGCCGACGCCCATCCCTGGCAGTTGTCGGGCGGCATGCAGCAGCGGGTGGCCATCGCCCGGGCGGTGGCGTACGAGCCGCATGTGCTGCTGATGGACGAGCCGTTCGCCGCCGTGGACGCCCAGACCAGGGCCGACCTGGAGGACCTGATCCTGCGGCTGTGGCGGGACCTCGGGGTGACCACGCTGTTCGTCACCCACGACATCGACGAGGCCGTGTACCTGGGGCAGCGGGTGATCGTGCTGTCCTCGTCGCCGACCGTGATCATGGAGGACCTGAAGGTCGACCTGCCCCCAGAACGCGATCAGCTCACGACCCGGTCGCTGCCTCGCTTCGGGGAGCTGCGCGGGCACGTCTACCGGCAGATCCAGCGGGCGAGGGGCGAGCGATGACCACGGTCAGGGATGCCACGTTCGACGTGCTCAGGCAGTACGGGCTGACCACGATCTTCGGCAATCCCGGCTCCACCGAAGTGACGCTGCTGACCGGGCTGCCGGACGACCTGCGTTTCGTGCTCGCCCTCCACGAGGGGTCGGTCGTGGGGATGGCCACAGGGTGGGCGATCGGGCATGAGGCGCCCGCGCTGGCCGTCCTGCACACCACGGCAGGGCTGGGGAACGCGGTGGGGGCGATCGCCACCGCCCGGGTGAACCGGGTGCCGCTGGTGCTCCTGGTCGGGCAGCAGGATCGGCGGCATCTGGCGCTGGAGCCGTTCCTGACCGGGCGGCTTGCCGGGCTGGCCGGGGAATATCCGGTGTGGGTCGATCAGCCGGTGCGGGCGCAGGACGTGCCGGGAGCGGTGGCGCGGGCCTTCCACGAGGCCACGACCTTCCGCGGGCCCGCGCTGGTGGTGGTGCCGATGGACGACTGGGAGGCGCCCTTCGCCTCGACGACAGTGGCGGCGCCCGTTCGGGTGGCGCGGCCTGCCGGCGTCTCGGACGATGACCTGGCGCCGCTGGTGGAGCTGTTGTCGGGGGCCCGGTCCCCGGCGATCGTCGCGGGCGCGAGGGCGGACTGGGAGTCGCTGGTCCTGCTGGCCGAGCGGCTGGGGTGTCCGGTGTTCCAGGAGTCGTTCGGCGGGCGGGCCGGGTTCCCACAGGACCATCCGCAGTACGCCGGGGTGCTGCCGGCCGACCGGGGCCGGCTGCGGGAGGTGCTGGCCTCGCATGACGTGGTGCTCGCGGTGGGGGCTCCGGTGTTCCGGCAGTACCCGTACGCGCCCGGTCCGTTGGTGGCGCCGGGGACGTCGGTCGCGGTGGTGACGGACGACCCGGCCGAGGCGCATCGGAGCCCGGCCTCCCTGGCCTACCTCGCTTCGCCGTCGGCCGTCTGCGCTCGCCTGGCCGCCCTGCTTCCTTCTCGGTCTCCTGTCGTACGACTGGCGGACGTACCCGACATTCCCGAATTGCCAGCGGCAGGGCGGCCGTTGCGGGCGGCGCACGTGCTGCGCGAACTGGGCCTGCGGCTGCCGGCCGACACCGTGCTGATCGAGGAGACCCCGTCCTCCCGCCCCGACCTGCACCGGCTCGTGCCCGCCAGGACCCCGCTCGGCTTCCTGTCGGCGGCCATGGGCGGGCTGGGGTTCGCCGTACCCGCCGCGGTGGGCCTGCGGATGGCGCTCCCTGGCCGTCCCGTGGTCGCGGTCGTGGGCGACGGGTCGGCGCTCTACGGCATGCACGCCCTCTGGAGCGCCACGCACTACCGGGTGGGCGCGCTGTTCGTCGTTCTCGCCAACGGCCGGTACGCGGTCATGGACCGGCTGGCCGACAAGCAGGGCGGCAAGGCGCCGTGGCCGCCGTTCACCGAGGTGGACATGGGCGGCCTGGCCAGGTCGCTGGGGTGCCCGGCCAGGCGGGTGGACACGTACGACGAGCTGACGGCGGCGCTGGACGAGGTGCTGCCGTCGCTCTCCACCCGCGAGGAGCCGCTGCTGCTCGACGTGACTGTGACCGTGGATCCGGATTTCCAGCCTTAGGAGGCTCACCATGACGTTCCTTGACCCCAAGATCTGGACGGGACAGATCTTCGACGGCGGATGGACCGCCTCGCGGGCCGGTGATGCCCCGGTCATCGAGCCCGCTACCGGCAACGAACTCGGCCGCGCGGGCACGGCCGGCGCCGACGACGTGGCGGCGGCCGCCGTACGGGCTCGATCCGCGCAGCGGGCGTGGGCCGCGACGCCGTACGAGGAGCGGGCGGCGCTGCTGCGGCGGGCCGGGCGGCTGTTCGAGGAGCACGAGCAGGAGATCCAGGACTGGATCGTCCGGGAGTCCGGCGGCGTGCCGGGCAAGGCCGGGTTCGAGACGCACGTGGCGGCGCAGGAGTGCTACGAGGCGGCGGCGCTGGCCTCGCAGCCCCTCGGCGAGGTGCTGCCGACGGCCCGCAAGCGGCTCAGCTTCGCGCGGCGGGTGCCGGTCGGGGTGGTGGGGGTGATCGCGCCGTTCAACTTCCCGCTGATCCTGGGCATCCGGTCGGTCGCCCCGGCGCTCGCGCTGGGGAACGCGGTGGTGTTCAAGCCGGACCAGCGTACGGCCGTCTGCGGCGGGTTCGCGATCGCGCGGATCTTCGAGGAGGCCGGGCTGCCGAGCGGGCTCCTGCACGTGCCGCCCGGCGGTCCCGAGGCCGGTCAGGCGCTGGTCGCCGACCCGAACATCCCCGTGATCTCCTTCACCGGCTCCACCGCCGCCGGGCGCAAGGTCGGCGAGGCCGCGGCGCGCCTGCTCAAGCGGGTGCACCTGGAGCTGGGCGGGAACTCGGCACTGGTCGTGTTCGACGACGCCGAGCTCGGTCCGGCTGTGTCCGCGGGCGCGTGGGCGTCGTTCTTCCATCAGGGGCAGATCTGCATGACCTCAGGGCGGCACCTCGTGCACGAGGCCGTGGCCGAGGAGTACGTCGAGCGCCTCGCCGCCAAGGCCGCGGGGCTTCCGGTCGGCGATCCCGCCACCGGGCAGGTCGCGCTCGGGCCCCTCATCGACGCCGGGCAGCGCGACCGGGTGCATCGGCTGGTCACCTCGAGCGTGGAGGCCGGGGCCCGGCTCGCCGCCGGAGGGACGTACGAGGGGCTGTTCTACCGGCCCACCGTGCTGGCCGGGGTGCCGGTGACCGCGCCCGCGTACGCGGAGGAGGTGTTCGGGCCGGTGGCGCCGGTGACGACGTTCTCCACGCTGGAGGAGGCGGCGGCGCTGGCCGCGGACTCCGAGTACGGGTTGTCGCTGGGCATCCTCACCCGCGACGTGATGAAGGGGCTGGCGCTGGCCGACCTGGTGCCGACGGGGATCGTCCACATCAACGACCAGACCGTGGACGACGAGGCCGTGGCGCCGTTCGGCGGGGTGGGGGCCTCGGGGACGGGGGCTCGGTTCGGCGGGACCAGGGCGAACGTCGATGCCTTCACTGAGACGCAGTGGGTCACCATGCAGGGGGACGTCGCCGTGTACCCGTTCTAGGTCTTGGACTCGCGGACGATCCAGTCGTGGAACTCCTGCGCACCCTCCTCGAACAGCCAGGCGGCGGAGTCGTGGTCCGCTGGAGCCGTTCCGCCGCCCGCTGGAAGCATTGCGTGGCTCAGTGGAGGCGCTCGGCGGCCTCCACCACGTTGGACAGGAGCAGGGCGCGGGTCATGGGGCCGACGCCGCCCGGGTTGGGGGTGAGGAAGCCCGCGACCTCCGCCACGTCCAGCGCCACGTCACCGGCGATCTTCCCGTCCACCCGGGAGACCCCCACGTCGAGGACGGCCGCGCCGGGCTTGACCATGTCGCGGGTGATCAGGCCGGGCACCCCTGCCGCGGCCACCACGATGTCCGCCCGGCGCACGTGGCCGGCCAGGTCCTGGGTGCCGGTGTGGCAGAGGGTCACGGTGGCGTTCTCGCTGCGGCGGGTGAGCAGGAGGCCCAGCGAGCGGCCCACCGTGATGCCGCGCCCGACCACGGCCACCTCCGCGCCCTTGATCGGCACGCCGTACTCCTGCAGGAGCAGCACGATGCCGTGCGGGGTGCACGGGAGCGGGGCGTCGACCATGTGGACGAGGCGGCCGAGGTTGACCGGGTGGAGGCCGTCGGCGTCCTTGGCCGGGTCCATGCGCTCGAGCAGGGCCATCGTGTCGAGGTGCTTGGGGAGCGGAAGCTGGACGATGTAGCCGGTGCACTCGGGTGAGGCGTTGAGCTCGTCGACGGCCGCCTCGACCTCGGCCTGGGTGGCGGTCGCCGGGAGGTCGACGCGAATGGAGGCGATGCCCACCTCGGCGCAGTCGCGGTGCTTGCCCGCGACGTAGATCTGGCTGCCGGGGTCGTCGCCCACCAGCACGGTGCCCAGGCCGGGCGTGATGCCGCGTTCCTTGAGCGCGGCCACCCGGGCCGTGAGGTCTGCCTTGATCTTGGCGGCGGTCGCCTTGCCGTCGAGTTTCACTGCGCTCATGCCGCAATCCTTCCATGTCCGCTTCCACCTTCTGCACGCCACCCGACCGACACCGCCATCGTCAGGCGGCGTGTCTCAGACCAAGAGTTATCCACAGGCGCCAGGCAGCCCCGGTCAAGTTATCCACAGGCAATCGTTGACATCGTTGTCATTGATCTTTGAAGGGCTTAGTGTTGCGGGCGCCAGCAACATGCTCAGGAGGTTCCCCCTTGCCTTGCCGCCTGTTGTCCGCAGAGTCGACCGACCTGTTCGTGGGCTCCCAAGACGTGCCCCGACAGGTGCTGAGAGTCACCGTTGCCCAGGGAGATCACGAGTCGCCGCTGGAGCTGCGCGGCGAGGGCGTGCGACTGGCCGAGCCGGTGACCGTGCCCGCGGCCGCCGCCGTTCTCGAAGTGCCCCTGGCCGTGTCCGTGCCGCCGGGCAGCGCCGTGCCCTGCGTGATCACGCTGGCCGATGAGTCGCTGGAGGTCACGGTCACGGCCGAGGAGCCGGGCTGGACGATGTACATGGTGTCCCACTTCCACTACGACCCGGTGTGGTGGAACACGCAGGCGGCCTACACCAGCCCCTGGGAGCTGCTCTCCGGCGACGACACCACCAGACCGCTGTGGGAGCGAAACGCGTTCGCGCTGGTCGAGGCCCACATCGAGCTGGCGCTACGCGACCCCGACTACCGTTTCGTGCTGGCCGAGGTCGACTATCTCAAGCCGTTCTTCGACACCCACCCCGAGCGGCGGGCCGACCTGCGCGCGCTCATGGCCGAGGGCAGGGTCGAGCTGATCGGCGGCACGTACAACGAGCCCAACACCAACCTGACCGGTGCCGAGACGACGATCCGCAATCTCGTCTACGGCATCGGCTACCAGCGCGACATCCTGGGCGGCGACCCGCGCACCGCTTGGCAGCTCGACGTGTTCGGCCACGACCCGCAGTTCCCCGGCTACCTTGCGGCGGCCGGGCTGACCGGCAGCGCATGGGCGCGCGGGCCGTTCCATCAGTGGGGTCCGATCAGCAAAAACTTCAAGCAGGCCAAGAACGACGCCGCGCTGATGCAGTTTCCCAGCGAGTTCGAGTGGATCTCGCCGTCCGGCCAGGGGGTCCTGACGCACTACATGCCCGGCCACTACTCCGCGGGCTGGTGGATGGACTCCTCCCCATCCCTGGACGAGGCCTGCCAGGCGGTTTACGACCTCTACCGCTCGCTCAAACCGGTGGCCGCGACCAAGAACATCCTTCTCCCTGTCGGCACCGACTACACCCCGCCCAACAAGTGGGTCACCGACATCCACCGCACGTGGGCGAGCCGTTATGTCTGGCCCAGGTTCGTCTGCGCCACCCCCCGGGACTTCCTGAACGCCGTCCGCGCCGACATGTCGTCATTCAGTCCTCAGACCCGCGACATGAACCCCATCTACACCGGCAAGGACGTGTCGTACATCGACACCAAGCAGGCCCAGCGCGCCGCCGAGGTGGCCGCGCTGGACGCCGAGCGGCTCTCGACGTTCGCGACCCTTCTCGGGCTCGGCCGCTACCCGCACACGGCGCTCGACAAGGTGTGGCGTCAGCTGGCCTACGGCGCCCACCACGACGCGATCACCGGCTCGGAGTCCGACCAGGTCTACATCGACCTGCTGACCGGCTGGCGAGAGGCATACGACCTGGCCACGACCGCTCGGGGCAACGCCCTCGCCGCTCTGACGGGCCGGATCGGCGTGGACGCGCCGAGCGTGGTGGTGACCAACACCCTCCCCTTCGCCCGCGACGGCCTGGTCCGCGTGCCCCTGCCGGCCGGGCAGACCCTGGCCGACCCCTTGGGCGCCGAGATCCCCGCCGTCCGGGAGCACGGCACGCTGACCTTCCTGGCCCGCGACGTTCCGTCAATGGGCTGGCGCACGTACCAGATAGTGAACGGCTCCCCCGCCACCTGGCGTCCGACCCGAGCCGACGACCTCACCACCACTCCAGACGAGGACCTCACCACAAGCACGGCCGACGGCACCACCAACACTGCCGACGGCGCGCGGGCCACCGACCCGATCACCATCCAGAACGACCGATGGCGGGTCACGGCCGATCCCTCCCGAGGCGGTGCGCTCACCTCGATCCTCGACCGATCATCCGGCCGGGAGCTCCTCACCGGGCTCGGCAACGAGCTCCGTCTGTACGACGAATATCCCCAGCACCCGGACATGGGCGAGGGCCCCTGGCATCTCCTTCCCACGGGCCGGGCCGTAGGCTCAGCCGACACGCAGGCAGTCACCGCACGCACCGACGCCAGCCCGATAGGTCGGCGCCTGACCCTCACCGGCCAGGTCGGCGAGATCGCCTACGAGCAGACCGTCACCCTGCTGACCGGCTCCGACCGGATCGACTTCACCACCCGCGTGCTCGACCACACCGGCGCCGACCGCCTGCTCCGCGTCCGCTTCCCGGCCCGCGTCGAAGGCGCGCTGCCGGTGTCCGACGTCTCCGGCGCCGTGGTCGGCCGCGGCTTCGCGCTCCCCGACGTGGACTCGGCAGAGCACCCGTGGACGCTCGACAACCCGGCCAACACCTGGTTCGGCCTGTCCGCCACGGCGAAGGTCGATCTCGGCGAGGCGGGTGCCCGGGCATTGGGCGTGGCCGAGGTCGTGGTGCCCACCCTGGAGGACGCGCCGGAAGCCCGCGACCTGGTGGTGGCCCTGGCTCGCGTGGGCGTGACCGCCACCACCTCCTCCGCTCCAGGCACGAGGTACGGCTGGCTCGACGTCGACTCGAACCTCCCGGACGTACGCATCATCCTGGGCGGCCCCGACACCAACCCGCTGGCCGCCGAGGTCCTCTCCCGAGCAGACCCGGCCTACCTGGACGCCCTGAAGTCAGGCGCGTCCCGAGTGTGGGTCCCGGCCGAACGCCCCCTCGCGGAGGTCTGGCAGCCGAGCGCCGACCTACGCGACGTACGCGCCCTCCCGGCCCTGATCGTCAACGGCCCGGTCGCCGACCTGGTGGCAGATCTGAACGACGCGACAGTCGAAGCGGTGTGTCCCCTGGGCACGGAGAGCCTCGACAACCGCACGGTCGCCCTGCTCGCCTACGGTCTTCCCGGCTTCGCGGTCGACCCGTCGGGCGCACTACACCTGTCGTTGATGCGCTCCTGCACGGGCTGGCCATCCGGCATCTGGCTGGACCCACCTCACCGCACGACGCCAGACGGCTCAGGCTTCCAGCTCCAACACTGGACGCACGAATTCTCGTACTCGCTGGTCGCCGGCGAGGGAGACTGGCGAGCTCAGCAACTCCCCGCCAAGGCCCAGGAGCACATCACGCCTCTGCTCCCGCGCGCCATCACAACCCCCCAAACCGGCGGTCTCCCCCAAACCCACTCCCTCCTGACCCTTACCCCCGCCCGAGACGTCCTCCTGGGCACCCTCAAGGCCACCGGCAACCCGCACGCCCACGGCCACACCACCGGGCCCGACCAAGGCGTGACGCTCCGTTTGGTCGAATCCACCGGCCTGGGCTCCACCGCGGAGATCACCTCCCCCCTCCTCCCTCTGCACTCCCTGACCCACTCCGACCTCCTGGAACACCCCGGCGCCCCGGTCGCGGACCCCGCCCTCCCCCTGACCGGCTCCGAAATCGCCACTTACGTGGCCACCACTTCACCCACCAAGCCGGACACCCCTGCGGACCGCGGCACCGTGCTTCCGGAGTCGACCCCGGATCTCGGCCCCACAGCAGAGCAGGCCCAGCCGGTCTTCACCCGCTACTGGCTCCACAACAAGGGCCCGGCACCGCTCGGCTACCTGCCGATCTCCCTGGCGATCAGCCCTGGACTGGTCACCCCGTCGGACGGAGAGCCCTTCGACGTGGACGTGGTGCTCTCCTCCCACCTGACGGACGAGCCCCACGAGGGTCTAGTCACCCTTCGCGTCCCGGAAGGCTGGAGCGCCACCCCGGCACAACGCGCCTTCCGCCTCCCCCCGGGCGGCCACCTTCGCTTCCCGGTCACCGTGACTCCGCCCACCACTCCCGCGGCCGACGGAAGCGCCCATCCGCCCACGGGCCTGCACTTCATCTCCGCCCGCACCTCGGTAGGCGGCCAGCTCATCGAAGACGTCACCACAGTGGCCCTCGGCAGCACCCCCGAACTCCCGGTCCAGGGCACACCGCCCTCGTCCGCAAAGGCCGACCGCGGCACCAAGTCCGCCGAGGCCCGCCCAACCGGCCTGTCCGTCTCCCCCCTCACCGACGCTCTCGCCCTCCGCCCTGGCACCAGCACCTCCCTCGTGCTGAGGCTCACCAACACCACCTCCGACGAGATCCGCGGCGAGTCCCAACTCGCGTCCCCCTGGGGGACGTGGCACCTGCTCCCCGAGGTCATCCAGGGCTTCACGGTCGCGGCGGGCGAAACGGTGGACGTGTCGTTCCCGGTGGAGGTGCCCGAGGACGCACCAACCGGCCACGCCTGGGCACTGGCCAAGGTCATGTGGTTCGGCCGCTGCCAGTACAGCCCAGCGATCCGCCTGGAGGTGACCCGGTGACGACCCCATACCTCCGGGAGGAGGTGACCCCGTGACCACCCGCACACATCCGGAGGGAGACGGCCGGGTGACGGTTCCCGCGCACGCGCCAGGAAGTGACCCCCTGAAGAACCCTGCGGCAGATGGGCGGGTGGCGGCTCCCGCGCACGCGCCGAGAGGTGACCTGGCAACCACGCACGCACACGCATCCGGAAGTGGCCCGGTAGCGGTACGTGTGCGCCCGCCTGCCGCCGGCGCGGCCTCGGCGCCCGGCGTGGGTGCGGTGGCCGGGTGGGTCGACGGTCGTCCGATTCCCCGTGAGCGGCTCCAACGACGCATCGCCGAACTGCGCAACGGGCCCTTCCGCGCGACGCTGCCCGTGCCCGGAAGCTCGGAAGACCGTCAACTAGCCAGGTGGCTGACCCAGGTCATCCTCACGGAAGCGCTGTGCGAAGCGCTGGCATCGGACCTGGGGCTCGATCCGGTGGAGGCCGAGCCGTTCGAGGGCGTGGCCGCCGTCGAACTGGGCTCCATCAACACCGCCGCCTACAACGGCAACCCGTGGGTGCGCGCCGTGTTCGAGCACGTCACCGCCGCTGCGGAAGCCCCACCGGAGTGGCGATCCCCCGCCTCCGCCGAGGGCGCCCCGCAGCACCTCATCCGGCACCGCCTCTTCCCTGACCACTCGAGCGCCCACCGCGCGACGCCCGATGCCCTCGACTCGCTCGGCCCGGCATCGCTCGACTCCCTGCCTGCGGCAATTGCCGATGCGCTCCAACGCCATCCATACGGCACCCTGGTCGGCCCGGTGCAGGACACTTTGGGCTGGCACGTCGCAATCGCCACTCCCTTCGAAGAGCGAGGAGCCGCCCTACGGCCAGCACCAAGGCCTCCCCTACCGACCGCATGCAACACACCCACCTCAGCGAAGCAAGCCATCACCCCGACCCAACAGGACCGGAGTGGAGCGACGCTGCTGGATGCCGCGCGGCGGAGGATCTTCGCTCGCTGGCTGGATGACATGCGCGCCAAGAAGGTCGAACTCGTGCCCGGACTGGAACACCCTGGCGATCCTCGCCAGCCCGACAACCACCACAAACATTGATGACCTACGTACTTGCCATTGACATCGGAGGAACCAAACTCGCCGCCGCATTGGTGGACGAGGAGGGTTCCGTGTTGCGTTCCGGTACGCGGCCCACGCCACGTACGGACGTCATGTCCGCCCTGACGGCGCTCATCGCGGAAGTGACCGAGGGCGGTCCGCCACCGGAAGCCGTCGGGATCGGGTGCGCCGGGCCGCTGGACCTCGCCACCGGGACAGTGAGCCCCGTGAACATGCCCAGCTGGCGCGGCTTCCCCCTGCGCGAGGAGGTGCGGAAGCTGACGGGGCTGCCCACCGTTCTCGCAGGCGACGCGCAGTGCTTCGCGCTCGGGGAGCACTGGCTGGGGGCGGGACGTGACAGTGCCTCGTTGCTCGGGATCGTGGTGTCCACCGGGATCGGCGGTGGGCTGGTGATCGACGGCATGCCGCTGCTGGGGCCGACCGGAAACGCGGGACACGTCGGCCACATGTCCATCGATCCCAACGGCGAGCGGTGCGAGTGCGGCGGCCGGGGTTGCGTCGAACGCTACTCCAGCGGACCTAATCTCGCCCGCTGGGCCCTGGACAACGGCTGGTCGCCAGCCCCAGATGAGAAGGCGGACGCGCGAGCGCTCGCCAGGGACGCCGCGGCGGGCGATCCGGTCGCGGTGGCGGCGTTCGAACGCGGCGCGCGGGCGCTGGCCGGGATGATCGCCTCCACGGCGGCCGCAGTCGAGATCACCACGGTGGTCATCGGGGGCGGGGTGTCGGCGGCGGGAAAGGTGCTGTTCGACCCGCTGGAGCGCATGCTGGACGACGTGGCGGGGCTGGCGTTCGTCCGGGCGGTACGGGTCCACCAGAGCACGCTCGGCGTGCACGCGGCCCTGGCGGGAGCCGCCCGCCTGGCCTGGCAGCACACGTAGCCCGGCAGCGCGCGTCGCCGGCCCGATGGTGCTGTGACCGGAAGTGGTGGCCGGGTTCGGGCCGGGGGTGGACCTCATGCACAGCGGATCACGGCTCTTGTTCGGTAACGAGAAGTGGGAGATCCTTGCGGCCGATGATCCTTCAGGGACAGAGACGATATGCACTCTCCCTACGGAGGTCCTGACCCCCGCCCTCCGGCACCGCAGGGTCATCAGCCGCCCCCGCCGCCGACGTCAGGCGTCGCCGTCGCCAGCCTCGTCTTCGGGATCATCGGACTTTTCGGCAGTTGGTGCTTGTTCGGCATCCCGTCCATCGTGGCCGTCGTCTGGGTCATGTGGCCACCACGAAGACCAAACGTGGCCTCAGGCCGGGGCACGGCCTGGCGGTGGCCGGACTCATCCTCGGCTACCTCGTGGTCGTTCCGGCACTCATCGTCTCTGGGCTCATCCTCACGCACCCTGTGACGTTGGCCCAATGGATCAACACCTTTTTCGATGGCATAGATCCCTGATGAACACTTAGCGCTGTGAACCCGACGTGCCTGCCGATTGGTGGCGCACCCAGTGCCTTGACCCCGCCAGACGAGAACTTGTCCTTCCGAGGAAGCGCCTGCCAAACGGCCACGTCCCTCCCTGCCAGGGGAACCTGTCACAGGGCTGTACTTGTCCCTGAGAGGGACGACGCGAGGCAGGGCCGCAGGCCTCGAAAGGGGCACCTGCCACAAGGGCACGGATCCTCGCCAGGGAGAACCCCGCCCTAGGGTCGCGGGCCGTACCTTCAAGGGAGACCCTCGACGGCCCGAGCAAGCCACCGGTGGGAATGGGCAGCACACCGGCCGCGGGGCTTTGTGCTACTCGCGCTCGGCGGCTTGGGCTTCGCGGCGCTCGATGATCCGGCGGGTGAACGGGATGATCTCGACGACACGGCTGCCGAGGTAGGCACCGATGAAGGCGAGCACCACGAGGATGAAGGGGCTGGTGGCGAAGCCGTTCACGGTGACGAATGCCTGCAGGATCGGATCGAGCAAGGGGAACTCCGTGGGGGATCAGCAAGGTAGAGGGGCCATCAGGCTAACCGCATCTCACGAATGCTTGCCTCTAAAACGGCTAAAGAGCGACATGATTGGCTATGTCGCCCCTTAACGGACGATCAACGCACCTTGGACAGGCGCTCCTTTGAGCGGGCGAGGCAAGCGTCTTGCACCGGATGCATCGGCCCCACCCGAAACGGCGGTCGGCCGGCCTTGTCCCGCGTGGCGGGTGGAGAGCGGACAGGCCCTTGGCGGGCATGCCCGGAGGCTCGTCATGGGCCCCGAGCCCCCTGCGGAGGGCCGCCGCCTTGGTCCGAGTGCCTTGTGGGGGGCGGGTCGGGGCGCCACGTAACGGCAGCCCGGGTCTCCCATAGCGCGCAACCCAGGGGCCCACGGTGGCGCACCCACACACACCCCGGGTCCCCGTAGCGGGTCGCCGAGCGCAGCCTAGGCACGACCGGGATAATCCGCTGCCCACCGACCCGTCTCCCCGTGGCACGCCGGCACGCCCCAGTCCCCGTAGCCGATCACCCAAGCGCCACGCAGCCACAACCCGCGGCCCGCGACCCGTGTCCGTGATGGCGGGCCAGCCCCGGTCCAGCGCCCCCGTAGCGGGCGACCCGAGGTCCAAGTGGGTGGCCCGCGTCCCAAGTGGTGGGACGGCGGCCTGAGTGGCTGCGTAGCGGCGGCCCGGGTGCCCAGGTAAGGGCGGCCCGGTGCCTTGGGTTAGTGGAAGAAGTGGCGGGTGCCGGTGAAGTAGAGGGTGATTCCGGCCTTCTCGGCGGCCTCGATGACCAGTTCGTCCCGGATGGAGCCGCCGGGCTCCACGATGAACCGTACGCCGGCGTCGATCAGCACCTGCGCCCCGTCCGGGAACGGGAAGTACGCGTCCGAGGCCGCGACCGCACCAGCCGCCCGATCCCCCGCCCTGGCGACCGCCAGGCGGCACGAGTCCACCCGGTTGACCTGGCCCATGCCCACGCCCACGGTCGCCCCGTCGCTGGCCAGCAGGATGGCGTTGGACTTCACCGAGCGGCAGGCGCGCCAGGCGAACTCCAGGTCGGCCAGCTGCTCGAGCGATGCAGGCGCGCCGGTCTTGAGCTCCCACTGCGCGGCCGAGTCGCCGGTCGCGTCCACCTTGTCCACGGTCTGCGCCAGGAGGCCGCCGTCGATCTCGCGGAACTCGGTCTGCCGCGACGGCCCCTCCGGGCAGCCCAGCAGGCGCAGGCTCTTCTTGCCCCGCAGCACCTCCAGCGCCTCCGCCTCATAGGACGGCGCGATGACGACCTCGGTGAAGATGTCGAAGATCTGCCTGGCCAGCTCGACCGTGACCTCGCGGTTGACGGCGATCACGCCGCCGTACGCCGACACGGGGTCGCACGCGTGCGCCTTGCGGTGTGCCTCGGCCACGTCGGCGCCGACGGCGATGCCGCAGGGGTTCTGGTGCTTGATGATGGCCACGCACGGCTCGGCGAAGTCCCAGGCGGCCCGCCAGGCGGCGTCGGAGTCGAGGTAGTTGTTGTACGACATCTCCTTGCCGTGCAGCTGCTCGGCATTGGCCAGCCCGCTCGCGCCACCCGTGTAGAGCGCGGCGCGCTGGTGCGGGTTCTCGCCGTACCGCAGCGTGGCCTTGCGCTCGTACGTGGCCCCCGTGAACTCGGGGAACTCGCCGTCCCCGTGCGTACGCGCGAACCAGTTCGCCACAGCCACGTCGTACGAGGCCGTGTGCGCGTAGGCGATGCCGGCCAGCCGCCTGCGCTCGGTCAGCGTGAAGCCGCCCTCGGCCAGCGCGTTGCGCACGTCGCCGTAGAAGGCGGGGTCGACCACGACCGTGCAGGTGTTGTGGTTCTTGGCGGCGCCCCTGATCATGGCGGGCCCGCCGATGTCGATCTGCTCGACGCACTCCTCATCGGACGCGCCGGAGGCCACCGTCTCCTGGAACGGGTAGAGGTTCACCACGACGAGCTGGAACGGGTCGATCTCCAGCTCCTCCAGCTGGGCGACGTGGTGCGGCTTGGTGACGTCGGCCAGCAGCCCGGCGTGCACGCGCGGGTGCAGCGTCTTGACCCGCCCGTCCAGGCACTCCGGGAACCCGGTCAGCTGCTCGACCTTCGTCACTGGGATCCCGTACGACGAGATCGCGGCGGCGGTGCCACCGGTCGAGACGATCTCCACCCCTGCGCCGTCGAGGGCCCTGGCCAGCTCCTCGAGCCCGGACTTGTCGTAAACAGCGATCAGCGCGCGCCGGATGGCGATGCGAGTCACGTGCTTTCCCCTCCTGTTTAGTTGCCGATGCGGACGATACGTCCGCTGACCGTCCAGCCCTCGCGGACCATCCGGCCGACGATGTCGACGAGCAGGCGCCGCTCGACGGTCTTGATGCGTTCGTGCAGGACCGTCTCGTCGTCGTCCGGGAGTACGGGCACCGCCTCCTGGGCGATGATCGGCCCGCTGTCGACGCCCTCGTCGGCCAGCATCACCGTGCAGCCGGTCACCTTGACCCCGTGGGCCAGCGCGTCCCGCACGCCGTGCGCGCCGGGGAACGACGGCAGCAGCGCCGGGTGGGTGTTCAGCACGGGAAAGGCGTCAAGGGTCGGCGGACCCAAAATTTTCATGAAGCCCGCCGACACCACCAGGTCAGGCTCGTATTCTGCGATCCTGGCCGCGATGGCGGCATCCCACTCCGCCCGCGTCGCGTAATCGCCCAATTTTTCAACAAAAGTCGGTACGTTCGCCCTCGCTGCCCTGTCCAGCCCCTCAATCCCATCCCTGTCCGCGCCGACCGCGACCACGCGTACCCCGTACGACGGGTCGGCGGAAGCGTCCAGCAGGGCCTGTAGGTTGGTTCCAGAGCCGGAGACGAGGACGACGAGCCGCCCAGCCTTAGACACGCACACTCCAAAAAGGAAACAGGGTGGGGGTCACAGGGTATCTGTTCCTCGCCCGGCGACGCAGAGGAGGTCAGGTGTCGACACCGGTGAAGGCACCGGCAGGCCAGCAGCCCGCTGATTCGGCGGGCCGCCGAGCGATCTGGTTGTCCATCGCAGCGCTGGCCATGACGTTCATGTTGCCGCTCGCCGGACTGGTCATGGCGTTGTTCGCGCTGATGGCCGGGATCCGGGCGTTCCCGCTGCTGAAGGCCTCGGGCCGGTCCATGGGCGCCGCCGTGGGCGGCATCACCATCTCCTCGATCGCGCTGGCGCTGTCGGCCCTGGCCACGGGGATGCAGCTGTACCTGATGGACGAATACTCGGCCTACCAGGAGTGCATGAAGGGCGCGGGGACCGTTTCCGCTCAGGGCGAATGCTTCGCGCAGTTCAGGGAGGCGGCCCAGCGCAAGCTCCCCGCCGACGTGCTGGAGATGCTCGGGGCCATGCAGCCGTAACCGGGGCACGTCCCGGGGGCAAATGCCCCCGGGCTCGGGTCCGTGGGGCAGGACGACGTTCGCGGGGCGCGGAAGAGGCGACGTGCGGGCGCCCGGGTGTGTCGCCGGGCACCGACTCGGATGTGCTGGCGCGCTGAGCGTACGTGGAGGACGTGCGGCCTAGTCGCGGTCCCAGGCGTACGGGTCGACGTAGATCACATGGCCGCCGCGGTCGTCCGACTCGTCCACGATGTCCTTGCGCGGTGGGCGGGCCGACTCCGGGGGACGCGGGCGGGCCTGGGCCAGGGTCTCCGCCTCGGCCGAGGCGTGCTCGTCCTGCCAGTCGTCCCTGATGACCGGGATCTCCTGGGTGTCGGCCTCGGTGGCGTCCATCCAGTGGCCGGGCAGCGGTCGCGGGTCGGACTCGGCCAGACCCACCTTGCTCGCCGCCTTGGCGATGGCGGCCCCGGCCTTGCGCACCGGAGCGGCCGCCCTGTCGAGCGGCGCGCGAGCGCGCTTGTTGAGCAGCAGCAGGTTGGTCACGCCGGCGGAGATGCCCGCGGCCACACCGACCTCGAGCGCCACCGACAGCGCCACCTCCCAGGGCGAGGGTCCCACCGTGGCCAGCCGGCCGCCGCCGATGGGCCCGCCGGACAACGCCGCCAGCACCCCCGCCACGAGCCCGGTGACGACCCCGCTGAGGAACCCCCAGAGCGGCGCGGCCTCATAGGACGGCGACGGCGAGATCCTGGCCACCATCACCCCGGCTACGGCCCCCGCCGCGAACGGCAGCGCGATCACCGCCATCATCCACCCCGGCACCGTCCCGCTCTCCGGCAAGGCCCCCAGCAGCGGCAGGCTCGGCACCGTGCCGAGCTGCACCCCGGTGGGCGCGACCAGGGTGTCGGCCCCGATGGCGAACCCAGGCCCGGCGATATAGGAGGAGGCCCAGATGACGGCGTTCAGCAGATAGAGCACCTGCAGCAACAGCAGCAGCACCCCGCCGACGAACCCGGGCGAGAGCACGCTGGACAGCTCCTTGACCTGCCCGAAGTTCAGCACGACGGCGACCAGCACCAGCGCGAGCCCGGCCACGAGCAGCACGGTCGTGGCGACCGCCGTGCCGACGGTGAGCGCGCGTATCCGCTCGGGCAGCAGCCGCAGCATCACCCGCCAGGGGCCGATCATCCGCGCCGTCGCCAACGCCCCCGCCAGGAAGGCCAGCACGAAGTGGCTGAGCAGCGCCTCGCCGATGTACGGCTGGGTGATCTCGTTGCTCGCCGCGAGCGCGATCAACCCCGCGAGCAGCGCGTACGGGGCCGCCAGCGACACCCCGGCCTGGACCACCAGGGCGAACTGGGCCCGCCGGCGGGCCCCGGCCTGCTCCTTCGGGCTGTTCTTCGGCAGCCGGGCGGGCAACCGCAGCCGCAGGTCCGCATCGCGTGCCATCCACCGGCCGGCGCGATAGAGCAGCACAGCGGGCAGGATCATCAGCCCCAGGGGCAGCAGCCCGACCCGTCCGGAGGGTATCGCGAACCCGGCGTGGTGCGCCGCCAGCCAGAGCTGCGCCGCGGTGCGGAACACGCCCGGCAGCCCCGCCCCCAGCGTGCCGCGCGGCGCGGCGATCCAGCCGACGAGGGTGAGTGTGGTGAGTGCGGCCAGCCCGACGCCCAGTGTGCAGGCGGCGGCCAGCATCCCCGACACGGGCAGCGGCCGCCTCGTCTCGTCGTCATCGCTCGAGACCCCGGGGAGCTTGCCGAGCACCGACCGGGGGGCAGTACGCAACTGGTCGAGAATCGCCGTCACAGTAGGCGATTTTCTCAAGGTTTCACGACCAGCGCTTGGTTGACGCGCCGCCCCTCGCCCACTTTGTGACCACGAAAGCTCCCGATTCACGGGTACGGAGGCGGCTCAGGGGTGCGGCCGCCGCGGGAGACGGCCCACGGAGTCACCACGGAGACGGCCCAGGGTGCGCCGTTACGGTGGCCTGCCGCGTGCGGGTCAGCGAGCGTCACCCTGGAGGCCCTCAGCCACGTGCGGTGGGTGGGGCCCACCGTGCTCCGCCGTACAAGATGATGGTTTTCAAAACACAGACCACCGACGCAGGGAGCTGGGATGCGTGTATTGGTTACTGGTGGGGCCGGATATATCGGGAGCACAGTCGCGTCCGCGTGCCTCGACGCCGGGATCGAGCCTGTCATTCTGGACAGCCTCGTCACGGGCAGGCGGGAGTTCGCGCAGGGGCGGGTGTTCTATGAGGGGGATATCAGCGACGGGCCGCTGATCGACAAGATATTTGCCGAAAATCCGGATATTGAGGCTGTCGTCCACTGCGCCGCGCTCATCGTGGTACCGGACTCCGTGGCCGACCCCATCGGTTACTACCGCGCGAACGTCACCAAGAGCCTCGAGTTGGTCGATCACCTGCTCCGCAACGGCTGCACCCGGATGATTTTCAGCTCTTCCGCGTCCATCTACCGCACGGGTGACGACCACACCGTGAACGAGGAGTCCCCGCTCGACCCGCAGAGCCCTTACGCGCGGACCAAGGCGGTGTGCGAGTCCATGTTCGCCGACATCGCCGCCGGTCACGCGATCAAGATCCTCTCCCTGCGCTACTTCAACCCGATCGGCGCCGACCCCCAGATGCGCACCGGCCTGCAGTTGCGCCGCCCCAGCCACGCCCTCGGCAAGATGATCGAGGCGTATGAGGAGGGTGTGCCCTTCCAGGTCACCGGCACGAACTATCCGACCAGGGACGGCACGGGCATCCGCGACTACGTCCACGTCTGGGACCTGGCCACCGCCCACGTCGCGGCCCTGCACCGGTTCGACGCGCTGGAGGCCGACGTGATCAACCTGGGCACCGGCGCAGGAACCACCGTCCGGGAGCTGGTCGATGCGTTCAACCGCGTCGTCGACCGGCCGATCGAGGTCGTCGAGGCGGCCCCGCGCCCCGGCGATGTGGCCGGCGCCTACACCCGCAGCGACCTGGCCGGCCGCCTGCTGGACTGGCAGGCGAGCCACTCCGTCGAGGACGGCATCAGGCACTCGCTCGAATGGGCGCGCATCCGGGAGTCCCGGCTCGGCTAGACCGGGACCGGCCGCCGGAGTACGATTCGCATACGAACAGTTCGTACACGAAAGAAGCGATGGAAGAAGCGGAGGCGGCCCGTGAGGTCGCGCGGCTCTACCCAGCGATCTACCGGCGGTTCAAGGCGTCCAAAAGACCGATCGCGGCCGGGCTGACCGCCAGGATGCACGCCGTGCTCGGTCACCTGCAGGCCGCCGGGCCGCTCGCCCTGAGCGAGCTGGCCGAGCACCTCCAGCTGTCCAAGGCCGCGACGACCGAACTGGTCGACCGGGTCGAGGAACGCGGCCTGGTGGCAAGGATCAGGGACGAGCGCGACCGGCGGCGGGTGTTCGTCTGGGTCACGGACGAGGGGCGGACGGCCTTCGCCGCGGCCTC
The DNA here is from genome assembly GCF_040659615.1 of Nonomuraea sp. NPDC049784. Lineage (NCBI taxonomy): Bacteria > Bacillati > Actinomycetota > Actinomycetes > Streptosporangiales > Streptosporangiaceae > Nonomuraea > Nonomuraea sp. NPDC049784. The sequence continues at coordinate 30,524 of NZ_JBFAMX010000001.1, read as the reverse complement.
ACCGCGGGTGCTCGAGGACGACCTGCTGGCGCGGGCCGTACGGAACATGACGCCGCAGGAGCGCGAGGGGCTCGTGACCGGGCTCCGCGCGCTGCTCAGAGAGGAGGAGCCATGAACTGCGAGAGCTGCGGAATGCCGATGGAGGCCGCCGACGACCACGCGCCGGGACACCCGGACAGCACGTGGTGCCGGCTGTGCTCCAAGCCCGACGGGACGCTGCAGGACTTCGACGAACGGTTCGAGCGCATGGTGCAGTGGCAGACCCAGCGCAACGGCCGGCCCAGGGCCGAGGCCGAGGAGGCCACCAGGGCCTACATGCGCTCGATGCCCCTCTGGCCTGACCACCCGAAGCTCGTGTCATGAGGATCCTCGGCGTCGACAACATCCTGGTCGGGGTGGGCGACCTGGCGCGGGCCAAGGAGTTCTACGGCGGCGTGCTGGGGCTGGAGGAGAAGTTCTCGACGGAGGAGATGGCGCTCTTCGCGATCGGGGAGGAGACCCCGGGGCTGCTGGTACGGGTCCAGGAGGGCAGACCGGGATCCATGCGCGTATGGCTGGAAGTTCCCGACGCCCGCGCGGCGGCAGATGAGCTGGGGATAGAGCCGTTCGAGGTGTTCACGGGCTGGACGGTCGAGGTTCCCGACCCCTGGGGGAACGTCATCGGCCTGACCGACTACACCAAACAGCCTCACCTGGCCCGCGCGGGCTGAGATTCCTATGAATGATCTCCTCCCGCCCCAATGAGCGGGAGGAGGGCCGGACAGGAGCTAGTGAGCGACGTCGCTCAGGGCGTTGCTCGGGATCTCCTGCGGAACGTCGCTGTCTTCACCAAGGTCGTCCACGTCGACCCACTGGTCCTCGGCCGGAGCCTTGATCTTGACCTTGGATCCCCACCCGAGGTATCGGGTCTCGCTGGTGGAGCGGGTCTTGCCGAGGACGCCGAAGTCCATGGTCCAGCCCGACGTCAGCTGGGTGGGCAGACCCTTGGAGTTGACCTTCAGCGCGTAGTCGATCTTGATCTTGCCGAGCGGGCCGCCGAGCTTCTCCCCGTACACCTTGGCCAGCTCGCTGTAGGTCAAGGACCCCTTGTACGTGCCGCCCTTGAAGCTCTTGGCGTGCGAGACGATCACCTTCAGCACCTTCGGCTCGAAGATGTCGATGATCTGGTTGTAGGTGCTGCCGGTGGCCTGCCCGGTGTAGCGCACCCACTTCTTGCCTTCGGGCAAGTCCTCACTGTACAAGCCGCCCTGGACGTAGCTGTGGCCGCCGACCGTGATGACGCGCGGCGGGGCGAACAAGGAGCTCTTCCCCGGCTTGCGATTCCGGAAGTCGGATGCGACGACCCCCGATTTGCCGAACTCGATGCCCCCGGTCGTCGTGGAGGTTCCCATGCTCTTGCCGTCCACGGTCATCCAGGATTTCTCGGAGATCCGCACCCCGTGCCCCGCGACGTACTGGCTCTTCAGCGCCTTCACCGGATCCACCGGCGCGGCCTGCGCGGGAGGCGTTGCGGTCACGAGCGCGGCGGCCGTGGTTAACGCCAGGCCCGCGAGAATTCGCTTCATTCGTTTTCCTTCGGATTCAAAAGGAGAGGGAGCAGAAGCCTGCCAATTGAAGATCACGAAAATATATCGAGAGCCGGGTCGTACGCCGCCAAAACGGTGCACTTTTCGTGCAGAGTGTGTCCTGGAGAAGTGAGATGACCGTCACACAGCGGGAGAACCATGCCCCGATGACCTGGGCAGGTCAAGCTTCGGGCTAGGCTTCACTGGCGGAAACGCCCGGCACGCACTCCCGAGCGCAGGAGCTCGCCGCGAGAGAGCGAGGAACGATGCCATCGAGCGGCGAAGCGGACGCGACCACCAGCGCAGTTGCCCGGGCCGTCGAACATCAGTCGGAAAAGCAGGGCGCGAACCCGGCAGAGGGCGAGCGACCAAGGGAAGAGGACGGACCCTCGTGGACCTGTTCGAACATCAGGCGAAGGAGCTCTTCGCCGACTACGGCATCCCGGTGCCACGCGGCATCGTCGCACACAACGTGGAGGAGGTGCGGTCGGCCGCCGAGGAGCTGACCGGCCGCGTTGTCGTCAAGGCCCAGGTCAAGACCGGCGGCCGTGGCAAGGCCGGCGGCGTGAAGGTGGCAGACGACGCCGCCGACGCGGTCACCAAGGCCGAAGCCATCCTCGGCATGGACATCAAGGGCCACACCGTTCACAAGGTGCTCGTGGAGGAGGCCAGCGCGATCGCGGAGGAGTACTACTTCTCCTTCCTGCTCGACCGCGCGAACCGTACATTCCTCGCCATCTGCTCCGCCGCGGGCGGCATGGACATCGAAGAGGTCGCTCACACGGCGCCCGAGAAGGTCGCCAAGGTGCCGGTCTCGGCGCTGACGGGCATCGACCGTGCCAAGGCCCGCGAGATCGCGGTCGCCGGTGGCCTGCCGGAGAAGGCGCTCGACGGTGCTGCCGAGCTCATCGAGAAGCTCTGGTGCTGCTTCGTCGACGAGGACGCCACCCTCGTCGAGGTCAACCCCATGATCCTGTCGGCCGACGGCCAGGTGAAGGCCCTCGACGGCAAGGTCACGCTCGACGACAACGCCACCTTCCGCCAGGCCGACCACGAGGCGCTCGCCGACAAGGCGGCCGAGGACCCGCTCGAGGCCAAGGCCAAGGAGAAGGACCTCAACTACGTCAAGCTTGACGGCAACGTCGGCATCATCGGCAACGGCGCGGGCCTGGTCATGTCCACCCTCGACGTGGTGGCCTACGCGGGCGAGGAGTTCGCCGGCAAGCCGTCCCCCGCCAACTTCCTCGACATCGGCGGTGGCGCCTCGGCCGAGGTCATGGCCGCCGGTCTGGAGATCATCCTCTCCGACCCGAGCGTCAAGTCGATCTTCGTGAACGTCTTCGGCGGCATCACCGCCTGCGACGCCGTCGCCAACGGCATCGTCTCGGCGTTCAAGCTGCTGGAGAGCCGTGGCGAGGCCGTGACCCACCCCCTTGTGGTCCGCCTCGACGGCAACAACGCCCTGCTCGGGCGGCAGATCCTGGCCGACGCCGCACTCCCGCGGGTCGAGCTGGTAGACACGATGGACGACGCGGCCAAGCGGGCCGCCGAGCTCGCTGCGGTAGGTGCGTGACCCATGGCCATCTGGTTGACTGAGAACAGCAAGATCATCGTTCAGGGCATGACGGGTGGCGAGGGCACCAAGCACACCCGCCGCATGCTCGCCTCCGGCGCCCGCGTCGTCGGCGGCGTGAACGCCCGCAAGGCCGGCATCACGCACGAGGGCCTGCCCGTGTTCGGCACGGTCAAGGAGGCCATGGAGAAGACCGGCGCGGACGTGTCGGTCGTCTTCGTGCCCCCGGCGTTCACCAAGGACGCGGTCAAGGAGGCCATCGACGCCGAGATCCCGCTCTGCGTGGTGATCACCGAGGGCGTGCCGGTGCACGACTCGACCGAGTTCTGGGCCTACGCCGTCGCCAAGGGCAACAAGACCCGCATCATCGGCCCCAACTGCCCCGGTATCGCCTCCCCCGGCGCCTCCAACGCGGGCATCATCCCGGCCGACATCACCACCGCCGGCCGCATCGGCCTGGTCTCGAAGTCGGGCACGCTCACGTACCAGCTGATGTACGAGCTGCGTGACTTCGGCTTCTCGACCGCGGTCGGCATCGGCGGCGACCCCGTCATCGGCACGACGCACATCGACGCGCTCCAGGCGTTCCAGGAGGACCCGGGCACGGACGCGATCGTGATGATCGGCGAGATCGGCGGCGACGCCGAGGAGCGGGCTGCCGCCTACATCGAGCAGCACGTCACCAAGCCGGTCGTGGCCTACGTCGCGGGCTTCACCGCGCCGGAGGGCAAGACCATGGGGCACGCGGGCGCGATCGTGTCGGGCTCCGCGGGCACCGCCCAGGCCAAGAAGGAGGCCCTGGAGAAGGTCGGCGTCCGCGTCGGCAAGACCCCCTCCGAGACCGCCCAACTCATGCGCGAAATCATGCAGGCTCGTTGATCGCTTGAGTTTCAAAGCCCCGTGCGGTTCTCCCCGCACGGGGCTTTTCCATTTCCATCCATTTACGCTTGCGGCTGCCCGTCCACCCGCCGCACGCCGTCTCGTCCTCCATGTCTTACGGCAGAGCACGGGCGACCCACCCGCCGCCCGGGGCCGGGCTCTGTCCAGGGAGACGGTCGTGTGGTGTGCGGGGCCGGCCGCCGTTACGCCGCCCCGTGGGCCCACTCCGTGGCGACAAGCTGACCAACTCCGCACGGCACACTCTGGGTCGACTCCGCATGGCATGCCGTGGGCCATTACGGTGGCCACAAATTCTGGGCCCTTAAGCCGTCAGCCCTCCAGTGCGCCCGCTTCCCGACCCGGAGGTCTGGGGCCCTTCACGAGCTCTTTGCTCTGGTCTTGTTGGCGTTGGCGTGCGACATTTCCTGGTATGGGCAGGGACGTGCCAGTCGTCGTTTTCAGCCGAGATGACCGCCGGAAATATCGGGAAAAGGTGCGTCGATGTCTCGACGTCTTCGCCCAGATGCTCCGCGAATCCCGCTTCGAGTTCGAACGCCCCCTCGCCGGCCTGGAGATCGAGCTCAACATCGTGGACGCGTACGGCGAGGCCGCCATGCGCAACGCCCAGGTGCTGGCCGCCATCGAACAGCCGGACTGGGCGACGGAGCTGGGACAGTTCAACATCGAGATCAACATCGAGCCCCAGGAGCTGGGCGGCGACGGCGCGCTGCGCCTGGAGGACGACGTCAGGGCGCGGCTCAACCACGCCGAGGAGCGCGCCCGCTCCCAGGACGGCCATCTGGTCCTGATCGGTATCCTGCCGACGCTGCGCGAGCAGGACATCGGCGAGGGCACGCTCTCCGCGAACCCCCGCTACCGCCTGCTCAACGAGCAGATCTTCGCGGCCCGCGGAGAGGACCTGCACCTGGCCATCGAAGGCGTCGAACGCCTGGACACGCACGCCGACAGCGTCGCTCCCGAGGCCGCGTGCACCAGCGTGCAGCTGCACCTGCAGGTCAGCCCCGAGGCGTTCGCCTCGCACTGGAACGCCGCCCAGGCCATCGCGGGACCTCAGGTGGCGGTGGCGGCCAACTCCCCTTACCTGTTCGGCAAGGAGCTGCACCGCGAGACCAGGATCGCCCTGTTCGAGCAGGCCACGGACACGCGACCGGCCGAGCTGAAGGCGCAGGGCGTGCGGCCGAGGGTGTGGTTCGGGGAGCGGTGGATCACGAGTGTTTTCGACCTCTTCGAGGAGAACGTCAGCTACTACCCCGCCCTGCTGCCTCTCTGCGAGGACGAGGACCCGCGTACCGAGCTCGAACAGGGACGCATCCCGCACCTCCACGAGCTGACCCTGCACAACGGCACGATCTACCGGTGGAACCGGCCGGTGTACGCGGTGGTGGACGGAGTGCCGCACCTGCGCGTGGAGAACCGCGTGCTGCCTGCCGGGCCTTCCGTGGCCGACGTCGTGGCCAACGCCGCGTTCTACTACGGGCTGATGCGCGTGCTGCCGTACGCCGAACGGCCGATCTGGAGCCAGATGTCGTTCCAGGCGGCGGAGGACAATCTCAGCGCGGCGGCCCGGCAGGGGCTGGACGCGCGGCTGTACTGGCCGGGAATGGGGGAGGTGCCCGCGTCCGAGCTGATCCTGCGCCGCCTTCTGCCCATGGCGCACGAGGGGCTGACCAAGTGGGGCGTGAACGGTCCCATCGCCGACCGGCTGCTCGGCATCATCGAGGGCCGCTGCCTGACGGGTCGTACGGGGGCGAGCTGGCAGGTGGAAAGCGTACGCGCGCACGGAGGAGATCGGCACGAAGCGTTGCGATCCATGACACTTGGGTACATCGAGCGCATGCACGCCAATGAGCCCGTCCACACGTGGGACGTGTGATGCCCCGTGAAGCGTATCCTGATCATCGGCCTCGTCCTGCTGCTCGGCGCCTGCGGCCTCGCGAGGACACGGTCCATGGACGCGCAGGGGGCCGATTCGTTCGAGGGTGACGTGCGTGCCGCTCGTACGCTGACGGAGGAGTTCTGGAAGCAGAACTTCCAGCAGCTCGGTCTGACTTATCGGCCCATCACCGATTTCGTTCCCTATTCCGGGAAATCCGGCCCCAACTGCGGCAACCAACCGGCCGCCCCGAACAACGCCTTCTACTGCCCCGCCGGCCACTTCATCGCCTATGACCAGGACTGGATGGAGTCGCTCTGGAACGAGATGGGCGACGGGTCTGTCTACGTGATCATCCCGCACGAGTTCGGGCATGCCGTGCAGGCGCAGCTCCAGACCAATTTCGAGCTGAACGTGCAAAAGGAGCTCCAGGCCGACTGCTACGCGGGCGGCACCCTCTCGGCCCTGGTCAGCTCAGGCGCGCTCAAGGCACAGTCGGGCGACGAGGACGAGCTGCTCCTGAGCCTGGACTCCGCCGGCGACCCAACGGACGACTGGCTGAACCCGTCCGCGCACGGGACGGCCGAGCAGCGCCAGGCGTCGTTCGCGACCGGCTGGAGGAACGGAGTGGGCACCTGCTGAGCAGGGCGGCTGGGACCTCCGCGGATGTACACACCTGTGCACTGATCGGACTCGAGGATGTATCCACGGGTCAACCCAGAGGATGATGTGTCTGATCATGACCACGCTCTACCTTTGACCCATGCCTTCGGAGGAGATCGGCTGGCTGCGCAGGGGCGCATGCAGGTCCAGCGACCCAGACCTCTTCTTCCCTCTCGCCCCCACCCCCCTGCAGGAAGCCCGCGCCAAGGCGGTGTGCGCGCGCTGCCAGGTCATTGACGAGTGCCGCTCGTACGCGTTACGCGCGGGCGAGTCGGAGGGCATCTGGGGCGGCCTCACCCCAGAGGAACGCCGCCGCACTCGCTTCCCCACCGGCTGGCGCCGCCCCGCCGCCTCCTAACGCTCTCGCCCCTCGCCACTCTTCGGCAGGAGAGGTCGGACTCTGGCATGCCGGAAAGCGGTGACCGCGCGGGAGTGGCTCGACGTAGCCTGCAAGGGTGTTGTTCCGCTCGATCGCCGTGCTCACCGCCGCCAACATCATGAACAACAAGGTCGCACCCCGCCTGGCGCCCCTGACCTCGGCCGCCGCGACCGCCGCTCTGGTCGCGATGGCTCGCCGGTCCGGCCTGTCGTGGCAGGAGCTGGGGTTCGAGCACGGCCGCCGGGGCGCCGTGGCGGGAGGTGCCCTAGCGGCGGCGGTGGCGGCCGTTTACACCGTCGGCATCACCAACCCCCGCACCAGGCCGCTCTTCCGCGACGAGCGCGCCCTGTCGCTCTCGCGCGCCCGCGCCCTGGAGGAGGCCCTGCTCCAGGTCCCGATGGGCACCGTCCTGCTGGAGGAGGTGGGCTTCAGGGGCGCCCTGTACGCCATGCTGCGCCAGCGCCACGGCACGGTCGCCGCCACGGCGATCTCCTCGGCGCTGTTCGGCCTGTGGCACATCCTCCCGGCCATCGACATGGCCCGCGCCAACCCCGCACTCGGCGCCCTGACGGCCGCCGAGTCCCCCAGCCACCTCGACACCGCACGGGTGGTGGCGGGGAGCGTGGTGTCCACGGCGGCGGCGGGGGTGCTGTTCTGCGAGCTGCGCCGCCACGGCGGCCTCCTGACCCCGGCCATGCTGCACTTCGCCACCAACTCCCTCGGCTACCTCTTCGCCCGGATCGCCGCCAAGCGAAAGTAGGGCTTTGCCCCGATTGGCTACACAAAGTGAGCAGCATCCGGTGGATCTTTGGCCCGCCGCGCGTGAAATCTCCCCCGCCAGTGGAAGATCCTCCACCCACTTCTGGAGCGTTCCATACACGTCTCTTCCTGGTGCTTTACCGTCTCTCTCGCACACTCCTCAGGCCGGTGCCGTCTCGAGGAGTGGGTATATCAAGATCACGATTCCTGATATACGATGGGAGCACGGAGGTAGTGCCGAATGCGTACAGTGATCGACATCGACAAGGATCTTCTGGAGAAAGCACAGAGGAAGCTGGGCGCGCCGACCATGAAGGAAACGGTTCGCGCCGCGCTTCAGGCGGTCGTCGACAGGGACGCGGAAAGGGCGAGCGCAATCGAGGCGTTCGAGTTCTGGCGCACGGAGGGGAGCCCGGACCTGCTGGATCCGGAGATCATGAAGCATGCGTGGCGGCGACTGGAGTGACGTATCTCCTCGACAAGAGCGCGCTGGCCCGCATACGCACCAGCGATGTGGTTGCCAAGGCCCTCCATCCGCTCTACGCGGCGCGGGTCGTGGCGACCTGCGCCATCATCGACCTGGAGGTGCTCTACAGCGCCCGCGACTATGCGCACTATCAGCGCATCCTGCACGCCCAGCGCCAGTGCATATACCTCCCGGTGGACCAGGAGGTGCAGGCGAGGGCCCTGGACGTACAGAGGCAGCTCGTGGAGAAGTCTCAGCACCGGGGCCTCGGGCCGAACGACCTGCTGATCGCCGCCTGCGCGGAGGTGCACAGCGCGACGATCCTGCATTACGACCGCGACTTCGACGTCATCTCCGAAGTCACCGGGCAGCCGTCGCTCTGGGTCGTGCCCCCAGGGTCAGTGCCCTAACTGCCCAAGCCAGAGGTCAAGCCGTCGGGACGACCTGGAACCCCTCCGCGTAATGGCCGGCGGGGAAGCCGGCCTGTTCGGCCCAGGTGGCGAAGCGGGTCTTGACGAAGTCGATGAAGCCCTCCACATGGGAGATCTGGCTCACATGTGACTGCAAGGCCGCGAGCTTGCGGTCCATGGCCTCGGTGATGTCCACCCAATGGTTGGGTGTCGAACCACCGGTCAGCCACACCTCGCGTACGGTCCACGCCTCCAGGCCCTCATCCTTGATCAGCTCAGGGAAGGCGTAGGGGTTGCGGGCGTCCGGGTAGACGGCGTCCAGGGCGGAGCCGCCCACCGCGCGATGGTCGGGGTGGCTGGGGGCGACGTGCTGGTAGTTGCGATCCGGATGATGGGTGATGACCAGATCCGGTCTGACCTGACGGATAACGCGCGAGATGTCGCGCCTGAGCTCCAGCGAGGGCACCACCTGCCCGTCCGAATAGCCGAGGAAGCGCACGTCCGTGACGCCGACCGCCTTGGCGGCGGTGCGCTGCTCGGTCCTGCGGAGCTCGGCCATGCCGGAATTGTCCAGAGTACGTTCGTTGCCGCCCGCATCACCATCCGTGACCAGCAGGTACGTGACCTCGACACCCCTGTCGACGAACAACGCCACGCTGCCCGCCGCTCCGAAATCGACGTCATCTGGGTGGGCGGTCACCACAAGGACCCTGTTGATCTCGGCTTCCGGCAGCATGGCTCCCCTTTCTGATGTTCCATGAAGGACAACCGCGCGCCCCTCGGATGGCATTCCGGGCAACGATTGTCGGTGGGGCGTCTTAACCTAGGTACGTGCCCACCCAAGTCTCTGTAGACCACCCCCTGCTCGACGGCCTCAACCCGCAGCAGCGCGAGGCCGTGATCCATCATGGCAGTCCGCTGCTCATCGTGGCAGGGGCGGGATCCGGGAAGACGCGGGTGCTCACGCATCGCATCGCGTACCTGCTGGCCGAGCGCGACGTGCATCCGGGCGAGATCCTGGCGATCACGTTCACCAACAAGGCCGCCCGCGAGATGAAGGAGCGCATCGACAAGCTGGTCGGCCCGCGGTCCAAGGCGATGTGGGTGATGACGTTCCACAGCGCCTGCATGCGCATCCTGCGGCGGGAGGCCAAGCGGCTGGGGTTCCCGTCGAGCTTCTCGATCTACGACCAGGCCGACTCGCAGCGGCTGATGGCGATGGTCTGCAGGGAGATGGAGCTCGACCCCAAGCGCTACCCGCCGCGCTCGTTCTCGGCGCAGGTCAGCAACTTCAAGAACGAGCTGATCGACTACGAGACCGCCCTCGACAAGGCGGGCTCGCACCTGGAGAAGACGCTCGCGCAGGCGTACAAGGCCTATCAGCTCAAGCTGACCGAGGCCGGCGCGATGGACTTCGACGACATCATCATGAACACGGTGACGTTGTTCCAGCTCTTCCCCGAGGTGGCCGAGCACTACCGGATGCGGTTCAGGCATGTGCTGGTGGACGAATATCAGGACACCAACCACGCCCAATACATCCTGATCAGGGAGCTGGTCGGGCATCCCGAGCTGCGCACGACCGACGGCGAGCTGGTCCGGTCGGGCGGCGGCATGTCCGAGCTGTGCGTGGTGGGCGACGCCGACCAGTCCATTTACGCCTTCCGCGGCGCGACGATCCGCAACATCCTGGAGTTCGAGCGCGACTATCCGGATGCACGGACGATCCTGCTGGAGCAGAACTACCGCTCCACCCAGAACATCCTGGCCGCCGCCAACGCGGTCATCGCCCGCAACGAGTCGCGCAAGCCCAAGAACCTCTGGTCCGACCAGGGCGACGGTCCCAAGATCGTCGGGTACGTCGCCGACAACGAGCACGACGAGGCCATGTTCGTGGCCCAGGAGGTCGACCGGCTCAGCGACGAGGAAGGCGTCAAGCCAGGCGAGGTCGCCGTCTTCTACCGCACCAACGCCGCCTCCCGTGTGTTCGAGGAGATCTTCATCCGCACCGGGCTGCCGTACAAGGTGGTCGGGGGCGTGCGCTTCTACGAGCGCAAGGAGGTCAAGGACCTGCTTGCCTACCTGCGCGTGCTCGCCAACCCGGCCGACGTGGTGTCGCTGCGGCGCATCCTGAACGTGCCCAAGCGCGGCATCGGCGACCGCGCCGAGGCGATGATCGAGGCCCTGTCGTCCCGCGAGCGCATCTCGTTCTGGGACGCGCTGCGCCGGGCCGACGAGGCGTACGGGATGGCCACGCGCTCGCTCAACGCGGTACGCGAGTTCGTCGCGATGCTCGAGGAGCTCATCGCCAAGGGCGAGGGCATGCCGCCGTCGGCGCTGGCCGAGGAGGTGCTGGTGGCCACCGGCTACCGCGCCGAGCTGGAGGCGTCGGAGGATCCGCAGGACGAGTCGCGTCTGGAAAACCTCAACGAGCTCATCTCCGTCGCCTCCGAGTTCGAGGAGGCCAATCCGGAGGGGACGCTCGTGGAGTTCCTGGAGCAGGTGTCGCTTGTGGCCGATGCCGACCAGATCCCCGAGGCGGACGGGGGGCAGGGGGTCGTCACCCTGATGACCCTGCACACGGCCAAGGGGCTGGAGTTCCCGGTCGTCTTCCTGACGGCCATGGAGGACGGGGTGTTCCCGCACATCCGGTCGCTCGGGGAGCCCAAGGAGCTGGAGGAGGAGCGGCGGCTGGCGTACGTCGGGATCACCCGGGCGCAGCAGCGGCTCTACATCACGCGGGCGGCCGTACGCAGCTCGTGGGGGGCGCCGTCGTTCAACCCGGCCTCGCGGTTCGTGAACGAGGTGCCGGTGCAGCTCATCGACTGGCGTACGGACCCGGAGAAGTCCGCCTGGAGCGCGGCCACCCGCCGGGAGCCCGCCGCCCGCCCCGCACCCGCCAAGAGCGGCGGGCGCAAGGTGCCCTCGCTGGCGCCTGGTGACCGGGTGACGCACGACGCGTTCGGGCTGGGCACGGTGGTGTCCGTGGACGGGGTGGCGGAGAAGACCAAGGTGAAGATCGACTTTGGCAGCGGCGGGGAAAAGACGCTGCTGCTGGCGTACGCCCCGCTCGAGAAGCTCTGACCTGTCATGCTCCGCCCTCCCCGATAGGAGAGGGCGGGGTCCGGCGGGATCAGCTCTTCAGGGCGCTGCCCTTCTTCCACTGGGTCCAGTTGAGCTGCCAGTAGCTCCAGCCGTTGTTCCACTGCAGCTTGCGCTTCGTGCCGGTGATCTTGACGACGTCGCCGCGCTGGGCGATGCCGTAGAACCACTTGGCGCCGGCAGGAGTGGCGCGTACGCAGCCGTGGCTCTGGTTGGAGCGGCCGAGGAACTGGTAGTAGCCGGCGCTCTGGTGAACGTACTCACCGCTGTCGGAGATGCGGACCGCCCACGGGATCTCCTCCTTGTAGTAGCGCGGGTCCTTCGGGTCCGTCACGCCCATCCAGGAGGAGGTCATGGTCTCCATGGCCTTCTTGCCCATGGTGAGGTGGACGCCGCTGGTGGTGAGGTAGACGTCCACGCCGTTCCTCATCAGCCCGCCCCGGCCGGCGCTGATCGGGATCTTCTTGGTCAGCTTGCCGTCGCGGTACACCCTCATCTGGTGCTTGCCGGCGTTGACCACGGAGATGTTCTGCGTGCCCACGGCGAAGCGGCGGGAGACGTCCTTGGCGCCGGTGTTGCCGGGGAGCTGCGACAGGTGGGCGGTGAAGAGCACCTTCTGGTGAGGCTTCCAGTACGTCTTCGTCCGGTAGATGACCTTGCGCGCCGACACCCAGCGCCAGGCGCCCTCGACCGGCTTGTCCGCCTGCACCTCCAGCAGTTCCTCCACGGCCGCCTTGTCTTTGACGTCGCGGTCGAACGTGACGATGATCGGGAAGCCGACGCCTACCTTCTCGGACTTCTCCCCCATCGGGGTTATGTCGTCAATATCAAGCGTGACCTTCTTCACCGGCGCCGTGACGCCTGCCGCACCGACGGCTCTCACCGCCGGGGCTTGCGCTTGCGGGACGTGGACGCTCTCCGCCGCACAGGCCGTCAAAGCGGCCAATGCGACCAGGGCCGGCAGCATCCGGGGGACGCGATTCAAAGGGGCACTCCTGGACTATGTGTTTTTCTCCTTTATGTGTGACAACTGAGACGGGAGATTTGTAGGCGGATCAGTGATAACTATCCCGTAACGGTCCAACCTCCTCACGGATGACCAACCACCCTCAGGGGAAACGGCCGCACCACCCGCCACGCCACGGTGGCAACGCGGCACGCACCATGCGGGCGCGCGGCACGCCGCATGTCGACGCAGCGCACGGGCTAAGGCGCGTAACCGGAGGAGCGTCGCCCCGCACGGTGCACCACGGGCGGGAACTCGCGGCGCGGGCGGGCACAGCGCACGGCACGGCACGGGGCGGGGCGGGGCGGGGCGGCACGGGGCACGGTGCGGGGCAGGGGCGCAGGCCGCGATCTCCGGGCCAGAGCGCGAGCGCAGGGAGCGGAGCGCGGAGCGGCACGGAGCGCGACACGGCACGGCGCACGGCGCGGGGCGGGGCCGCAGGGGGCTCATGGGCCCGTTCGCCGAGGGCGGCCTCGGCCGTCAAGGGTGCGGAGGTGGGAGGGCCGGGGTGAGGTGGGAGGGCCGGGGTGAGGTGGGAAGGGAGTTAGACCAGGCGGCGGGCGGTGGCCCAGCGGGAGAGTTCGTGGCGGTTGGAGAGCTGGAGCTTGCGAAGGACCGACGAGACGTGGGTCTCCACGGTCTTGACCGAGATGAAGAGCTCCTTGGCGATCTCCTTGTACGCGTACCCGCGCGCGATCAACCGCAGCACCTCGCGTTCCCGCTGCGTCAGCGAGTCCAGCTCCGGATCGATGGACGGCGCCTCCGACGAGGCGAACGCGTCCAGGACGAACCCCGCCAGCCGCGGTGAGAAGACCGCGTCGCCCTCGGCCACCCGGCGGATGGCGTCCGTCAGCTCCTTGCCGCTGATGTTCTTGGTCACGTACCCCCGCGCCCCGCCCCGGATCACGCCGATGACGTCCTCGGCGGCGTCCGAGACCGACAGGGCGAGGAAGCGCACCTGGGAGCCCGAGCCCAGCACGCGGCGCAGCACCTCCTGGCCACCGCCCCCGGGCATGTGCACGTCCAGCAGGACCACGTCGGGCTTGTGCTCGGCGATCGCCTTGACGGCCGTCTCCACGTCCTCGGCCTCGCCGACCACCTCGATCGAGTCGCCCAGCTCCGCGCGTACGCCCGAACGGAACAGCCGGTGATCGTCGACGATCAACACGCGCGTCATGCCTTCTCCACCTTCATCGTCAACATCACTTCCGTGCCCTCGCCAACCGAGGTGCGTACCCTGGCCACGCCCCCGTGACGCTCCATTCTCCCGATGATGGACTCTCTGATGCCCATCCTGTCGAGCGGCACCGCCTCGAGGTCGAAGCCCTTACCCCGATCCTTCACGAAAATCGTGACCTCTTCACCCTCTACTTCCGCATAGACGGAAATGGAAGGACTCTCAGAGTATTTGGCCGCGTTGACCATCGCCTGCCGGGACGCCTTGAGCGTGGCGGCCAGCTTGCCCGCCGGGTCGAGGGCGATGTCGCCCACACAGACGACCTCGATGGGGACCCCGTGCGCGTCCTCCTCCTCGGCCGCAATCCTGCGTACGGCGGCCGCCACCGTGGCGTCGGCGTCCTGGGCGGGCTGGTAGAGCCAGTTGCGCAGCTCGCGCTCCTGGGAGCGGGCCAGCCTGGTGACCTCGCGCGAGTCGTGGGCGACGCGCTGGATGAGCGTGAGCGTGTGCAGCACCGAGTCGTGCACCATGGCAGCCACCTCGGCCCGCTCCTCCTGCCTGATGCGCTCGCGCCGCTCCAGCTGCAGCTCTTTCCACAGACCGGCGAGCCAGGGTGCGGCGATGACCGCCAGGCCGCCGACCACCACGACGGTGAACAGCAGACCGGGCCTGGCCTGGGCCAGTTCGCCCTGGACGTACAGGAAGCCGGCCGCGCCGATCACCACGAGCGCCACGCCGAGCAGCGTGCGAACCCGGTTCTTCCTGATGCTCGTGGTGGCCCCACGTACCCAGTTCTTGCGGCGTTCCGGGTCGGCCTGCTGCCAGAGGATCAACGCGCCGATGCCGCCCACGGCGAACGGCAACATGCCGATCCCGCCCTTGGAGGCCCCCGTGAGCCAACCGAACGCGAACAGCGCCACCCCGATCGCGCTGAAGGCCGCGAGCTGGCTCCAGTCCCGCTGCGGCGGCTGTCCCTGGTGCGGCTGCCGCGGCGTGACCATCCACAGCACGGCGTACGCCACCATGCCGACCCCGTCGACCACGCTGAGCAGCACGAACATCAGCCTGATCACCACGGGATCGAGCGAGAGCTGTGCCGCAAGCCCTTGGGCGACGCCGCCGAGCAGGCGGCCCTCCATTGGGCGCATCATGCGCCGGTAAGGCGCGTCGCCGGTCGGCTCGGCGAGAGTCTTCTGGTCAGCCATAACATGGCCATAGTCACATGTCCGGGGCACTGCGGGCATCAGGGAACAACCCCCGGGTCGGGTCAGGGGTGTCCCGGATGCGGGCACACCGCGCATAGGTCCACGATGGTTCCATGACAGAAGCTCCGCCCAGAGAACCGGCCGCCCCGCCCCGGGCGCTGCGACGCAGCAGCGAAGGGCGCTTCCTCATGGGCGTCTGCGCCGGACTCGGGCGGCACACCGGCATCGACCCCGTGGTGTTCCGCGTGGGCTTCGTCGTGCTCATGGTCGGCTCCGGCATCGGGCTTTTCCTCTACCTCGCGGCGTTCCTGCTGATGAAGGAGCCGAACGGCAAGCCGGGGATCATCGAGCAGTGGACGCGCCGCGACTTCGACGCCGAGACCGTCATGGCGCTGCTGACGGCGGTGCTGGCGTTCGGGCTCGCGCTCAACCTGGCGACGGTCTGGCTCAGCACCGGCTCGCTGGTGGTGGGCGTCCTGCTCGCCGTCTCCCTGCTCGCCGCGCACTCGAGTGGAGTGGACCTGCTGGGGTTGGCCCGCTCGATGCCCGAACGCCTGAGCAGGAGACGCAGCACCCCTGCCAGTGCGGCTCCTCCCGGTGCCTCTCCCCCCAGTGCCTCTGCCTGGGCAGCGCCGCCGGTCAAGGGACCCGAGCCGGTCAAGGAGCCCACCGCCTCGGAGCCGGTCCACCAAGCCGCCGTCCCGGAGACCGCAGTCCCGGAGCCGGTCCAGGAGCCGGTTGAGGAACGTACTCAGGAGCCGCCGGCCCGGGTGGACGAGGCCACCGAGCGGGCGCACGCAGCCGAAGCAAGAGCCGCCGAAGCAAGAGCTGCCGAAGACGCCAAGGCGACCGCCCAGCATCCCGTCCCGCCGTACCAGCCACAGCCCAAGACCCGAGTCGACTACGCCTCGCACGGCGAGCCCTTCGCGCCGAACGGCCCCTTCCGGCCGCTCGACCCGGCCAAAAGGGCCGGCTACTCGCCATACGACCCCGTCCTGTACGGCCGCCCGATCCCCAAGACGGAGCGGAAGCCGCGTCCGAGGTCGTTCATCGGCGGCATCACCATCCTGCTGGCATTCATCATTGGAGGGATCGTCGTGGCGGTCCAAGCCAGGTCGGCCGCCGGAGTGAGCCCGACCATCGTCGGCGGCGCCATGCTCATCACGATCGGCGCCGGACTGTTGATCGCCGCCTGGTGGGGGCGCGGCGCCGGTCTGGTGGCCTGGGGCACCATGGTCGCGGTCATCGTGGGCCTGGGCCTGTTGCTCGGCGGCGTGCCGCGGAACCTGGGCGATTCGGAATGGGCTCCGACGAGCGTGGCAGAGGCGGGCAGGCTGTACGACGTCGGCGTCGGCGACGGCAAGCTGGACCTGTCCGAGATGGCGCTGGCCCCGGGGACCACGGTGTCGTTCAAGGCGTCGGTGACGATGGGCGAGCTGGTGGTGATCGTGCCGCCCACGGCACGGGTGGAGGTGCACGCCACCAACAAGGTCGGCGACATCAAGCTCGACCACTCGATCAAGGGCGGCGTGGACGTACGCTGCGACAAGGTCCTGGAGCCCGAGATCAAGCCGGACGGCAAGGTCTCCACCATCGTGCTCAAACTGAGGGGCGGCGTCGGCGACATGGAGGTGCGGCGTGCCGCATGAGGTAGAGCGCCTGCGAGGGAGCGCCGTCGCCTGGAGGAGCGGCGGGAGCGAAGCGACCAGAGCGGGGGAAGGCGGCGGCATCTGGGCGACCGAGCCGCCGAACGGAGTGAGGCCATGAACAGGGGGCGCCTGCACAGGACGGACTGGATGGCCCTGCTCAGCGGTGTGCTGTTCATTGTTCTGGGCATCTTGACTGTGACACACGCGATCACGGATTGGCTGGTTCTGATCGGGGTCTTGGTGCTGGGATTGGCGTTCGCGGGGCTGGTGGCGATCATCGCCAGGGTGTTCCGCGGTAAGTAACCCTTGACCGGGATAAACACCGGCGTAGGTTCGGGTGTGTCCGCCAATCCCCTGCTCCTGAGGGAGGACGTATGCCCCGAATCACCGTCACCGTCGACGGGATCAAGTACGAGGAGGACGTGGAGCCGCGGCTCCTTCTCGTCCATCTACTACGAGAACGGCTGGGCAAGACCGGCACACCGGTCGGCTGCGACACCAGCAACTGCGGCGCCTGCACAGTCATGCTCGACGGCAAGAGCGTCAAGAGCTGCTCCGTGCTCGCCGTGCAGGCCGACGGCTGCGACGTCGTCACGATCGAGGGCCTGGGCGTCAACGGCTCGATGCACCCGATGCAGCGGGCGTTCCACGAAGAGCACGCTCTGCAGTGCGGCTACTGCACGCCCGGCATGGTCATGGCAGCGATAGACCTGCTCAGGGACGATCCCGAGCCGTCGGAGGAGGCGATCAGGGAGGGCCTGGAAGGCAATCTCTGCCGCTGTACCGGCTACTGCAACATCGTCAAGGCCGTACGCCGAGGCGCGCAGGAGATGGGGCAGGGGGTGACCACGTCATGAGCGAGATAGACGCCGGCATGGTCGCCGAGCAGATAGCGCAGAGCGATCAGATCAGCGAGCCGGCGGGCACGTCCGAGGTGGGCAGGCCGCGTCGGCGCAAGGAGGACGCGCGGCTGCTGACGGGTCGCACCCAGTGGACGGACAACCTCTCCCGGCCGGGCCTCCTGCACGTGATGTTCCTGCGCAGCCCGATGGCGCACGCCAGGATCACCAGGGTCGACGTGTCGGGGGCGCGCGAACTGCCCGGGGTCGTGGCCGCGTTCAGCGGGCAGGACTTCGCCGCCGAGCAGGGCAGCCTGCCGTGCGCGTGGCCGGTGAGCGAGGACATCGTCATCCCCGACCACCCGCCGATGGCGGTGTCCGAGGTCCGGTACGTCGGCGAGGCCGTGGCCTGCGTGGTCGCGACCGACCGTTATCGCGCGGCCGACGCCCTCGAGGCGATCGACGTCGAGTACGAGCCGTTGCCCGCGGTCCTCGACATGAACGAGGCGCTGGCAGCCGGCAGCCCGAAGGTGCACGAGGCGGGCAACAAGGCGTTCAGCGTCAAGATCAACTCCGGTGACATCGAGGCCGCGTTCAGGGACGCTCCCGTCGTCATCGACCGGACGTACCGGCAGCAGCGGCTCATCCCCAGCGCGATGGAGCCGCGGGCGGTGCTTGCCGACACCGACGGCGAGGCGTTCACCATCTGGTCGTCCACCCAGATCCCGCACGTCCTGCGGGTCATGCTGGCGGTGGTGACCGGCATCCCCGAGCACAAGATCCGCGTGATCGCCCCCGACGTGGGCGGCGGGTTCGGCTCGAAGCTGCAGGTCACCGCGGAAGAGGTGCTCTGCCTGCTGCTCGCACGCAAGCTCGGCAAGCCGGTCAAGTGGACCGAGTCGCGCTCCGAGGGCAACCTGACCGTGCACCACGGCCGCGACCAGATCCAGCACATCCGGCTGGCCGCCGACGCCGACGGGCACATCCGCGGGCTCCAGGTCGATCTACTGGCCGACATGGGCGCGTACCTGATGCTGGTGACACCTGGCATCCCGATGCTCGGCGCGTCGATGTTCAACGCGATCTACAAGATGGACGCGTACGAGTTCGGCTGCACGGGCGTGTTCACCACCAAGATGCCCACGGATGCCTACCGGGGCGCGGGGCGTCCCGAGGCCACGTTCGGCATCGAGCGCGTGATGGACGAGCTGGCCGCCGAGCTGAAGATGGACCCGGTGGAGGTGCGCAGGCGCAACTGGATCAAGCACGACGAGTTCCCGTACACCACGATCTCGGGCCTGACGTACGACTCGGGCAACTACGAGGCGGCCACGGAGAAGGCACTGGCGCTGTTCGGCTACGACAAGCTCCGCGCGGAGCAGGCCGACCGGCGTGACAGGGGCGACCCGGTGCAGCTCGGCATCGGGGTCAGCACGTACACGGAGATGTGCGGCCTGGCGCCGTCGAGGATGCTGGGCGAGGCCAACTACGGCGCGGGCGGCTGGGAGCACGGCGCGGTGCGCATGCTGCCCACCGGCAAGGTCGAGGTCATCACCGGCACCTCGCCGCACGGGCAGGGGCACGTGACGTCGTGGAGCCAGATCGTGGCGGACGCGCTCGGCGTGCCGTTCGAGGACGTCACGGTGCTGCACGGCGACACGGCCATCGCGCACAAGGGCATGGACACGTATGGATCCCGCTCGCTGGTCGTCGGCGGCGTGGCCATCGTGAAGGCCTGCGACAAGGTCAAGGAGAAGGCCCGCAAGCTGGCCGCGCACGTGCTGGAGTGCTCGCCCGACGACCTGGAGTTCCGGGCTGGGGCGTTCAAGGTGCGGGGCACGGACCAGCAGAAGACCATCCAGGAACTGGCCTACGCCGCGTTCACGGCCCACGACCTGCCGGAGGGCGTGGAGGCGAGGCTCGACTCCGACGCCACGTTCGACCCGGAGAACTACTCCTTCCCGCACGGCACCCACCTGTGCGCGGCGGAGGTAGACACCGAGACGGGCATGGTCAAGATCCGCTTGTACGTGGCCGTGGACGACGTCGGCAAGGTCGTCAACCCGCTGATCGTCGAGGGCCAGGTGCACGGCGGCATCGCGCAGGGCATCGCGCAGGCGCTGTTCGAGGAGGCCGTCTACGACGCCGAGGGCAACCTGCTGACCACGACGATGGCCGACTACCTGCTGCCGTCGGCGGCGGACCTGCCGACGTTCAACCTCGACAGGACCGAGTCCCCGGCGACCAGCAACCCCTTGGGCGCCAAGGGTGTGGGCGAGGCGGGCACCATCGCCTCGACCCCGGCCGTCGTGAACGCCATCGTGGACGCCCTGCGCCCGCACGGCATCCACGACGTCGAGATGCCGTGCACGCCCGAACGCGTCTGGCGGGCCCTGAAAGAGCGGGCGCAGGAAGGAGTACGGCAATGATCCCCGCGCAGTTCGACTACGTGCGTCCGGAATCGCTGGACGAGGCCTGCCAGGCGCTCGCCTCCGACGAGGACGCCAAGGTGCTGGCGGGCGGGCAGTCGCTGCTGCCGCTGCTGCGGTTGCGGCTGGCGTACCCGTCGACGCTGGTCGACGTGGGCCGGCTGCCCGATCTGAAGGGCGTGCACGACCGCGGCGACCACGTCTTCATCGGCGCGATGACCACGCACGACGAGGTCGTGCGCTCCGGCGTCGTGCGCGCCGACTGCCCGCTGGTGGCGCTGGCCACCGCCACGGTGGCGGATCCGGCGATCAGGCACCGGGGCACGTTCGGCGGCTCGCTGGCCCACGCGGACCCGGCAGGCGACCTGCCCGCCGTGGTGCTGGCGCTGGACGGCGTGTTCGTGGCCAGGTCGGCGCAGGGCGAGCGGGAGATCCCGGCCGCGGAGTTCTTCGTCGACTACCTGGAGTCGTCCCTGGACGCCGGCGAGATCCTGGTCGGGGTGAAGATCCCGAAGCTGGGCGCGGACTGGGGCTTCCACTACGAGAAGTTCCACAGGACCGCGCAGGCGTGGGCCATCGTCGGCGTGGCCGCCGCCGTCAAGCGCTCCAACGGGTCGATCGCCGAGGCCAGGATCGGGCTGACGAACATGGGCCCGACTCCGCTGCGCGCCCGCGCCACGGAGTCCGCCCTGGAGGGCATGGAGCTGGGCGACCAGGTACGCCAGGCGTGCGAGGAGGCGGCGGCCGGCACCTCACCCGCGGCCGACCTGCACGCCCAGCCCGACTACCGAAGACACCTGGCCAAGGTCCTGACCCACCGAGCGGTACGCACGGCGGCCGGATCACCTTGAGCCGGTAAGAGGGGGCGCCTCTTCCGGGGCGCCCCCGTCCAGACGTAGTGTCGCAAGCACCGGGAAGGAGCGTATCGATGGCGATGCGGTTCGAGCACGAGTTCACTGTTCCAGTCCCGATCGAGCAGGCGTGGGCGGTTCTGCTCGACGTCGAGCGGGTCGCGCCGTGCCTGCCGGGGGCGACGCTGGACATCTTCGAGGGCGACGAGTTCACCGGCAGGATGAAGGTCAAAGTCGGCCCGATCGTGGTGACCTACAAGGGCTCGGCCAGGTTCGAGGACGTGGACAAGGACTCCTACTCGCTCACCATCCAGGCGTCGGGCAAGGAGGCCAGGGGCTCGGGCACGGCCTCGGCCACGGTCAAGGCGCGGATGACGCCGAGCGATGGAGCCACGACGGTGAACGTGGAGACGACGTTCAACGTGACCGGGCGGCCGGCCCAGTTCGGGCGCGGCGTGATGGCCGAGGTCGGCGGCAAGCTCATCGACAAGTTCGCGGCCAACCTGGCCGAGCTGCTCTCCGAACCCACGGTCGAGCCCGTCCCGGCGCCCGCCCTCGCGCCGAGCCACGAGGAGGAGCGGCACCTGAGCGCGGTGCCGGCGCCGCCCGAGCATGAAGCGCGGCCCGCGGGCACGACACGTACCTCGCGCACACCTGAAGAGGAGGCACTCGACCTGCTGGAGATCGCGGGCCAGCCGCTGCTGAAGCGCCTGGCGCCCATCGCAGGCGCACTAGCCGCCCTGTTTGTCATCGCTTGGGTGATTCGTCGGCTTATGCGCTGATTTTCCAGCAAACACTCCATCAAGTCCGGACACTTCCCCCGGCCTGGGGGAAGTGCCATTCCCGCAGGTGATTGGACCAGCGGGGGGTTGAGATGCCGGACTGCACCGTTGTCGTGATCTCGTACAACGACGCGGCCCGCCTGCCCAGGGCCGTGCGTTCCGTGCTCGGCCAGTCGCTGCGCGACCTCGAGGTGATCGTCGTCGACGACGCCAGCACGGACGGCACTCCGGACGTGGCCGCCCGGCTCATGGAACACGATCGCCGGGTGCGGTACCTGCGCAGGCCCGTCAACAGCGGGGGCTGCGGCGCGCCCAGGAACGACGGGATCGACGCGGCGACCTCGCCGTACGTGATGTTCCTCGACAGCGACGACGAGCTGCCCAGGCACGCGTGCAAGAGCCTGCTCGCCGAGATCGAGCGGACCGGGGCCGAGTTCGTGTCGGGGCAGATCTCGCGGCTGTTCGAGCCGAGCGGGCGGTTGAAGCCGTACTATCCCTCGCTCTTCGCCGGACGGCGGGTCGTGGAGGGGATCCGCCGGGAGCCCGAGCTCTTCCTGGACTGCTTCAGCACGAACAAGCTCTACGACGTGCGCCGGCTGCGGGAGCGCGCCGTGCGCTTCCCCGAGGACATCCTCTACGAGGACCACGTCTTCGCGGCCGAGCTGTACGCGGTCTCGCGCAGGTTCGCGATCGTGCCGTGGGTGGTCTACCACTGGCACCGGGCACCGACGAACGACTCGATCTCGCAGCGCATCGGCGACATGGACAACGTGCGGCAGCGGGTAGTCGCGGCCCGGCTGAGCGACGACATACTGCGGGAGCGCGGGGCCGAGGACCTGGTGCCGCACAGGCAGCGCCGGTTCCTCCGGCAGGACCTGCGGGTCTACCTCAATCCACTGCCCGCGCGGGATCTGGTGTGGGTCAAGGAGTTCGCCTCGGTCGTGCGGCCGTACCTGGAGGAGATCCCCGGCTGGTTGCTGGACGGGATCGAGCCGCTGGACCGGGTCTGCTGCCGGCTCATCCTCGACGACCGGCCCGAGGAGCTGCGCGTGGCCGCGGGCTCGCTCACCGGAGTGAGGGCCGCGCCGCGGGCGGCCGTGCAGCTCGACGGGCACACGTACTGGGGGACGTCGGTCTCGTCCGGCATGGACATCACGAAGCTCCGCCTGGCCGAGCTGCCCTTCTCCGAGTCCAGGCTGCGGCACGAGGTGTCGGACCTCTCCTCGGACGGCGAGCGGGTGCGGATGGTCGTGCGTACGTACGACCCGTTCGGGGCGCTGCCGCTGGACTGGATGGCGTTCCTGCAGCTCGGAACCCGAAAAATCCCGATAAAACCGGAGCCGTCAGGCGCGGGCGGATACGTCAGCGAGGTCACCTTCACGCCCACAGGCAAGTGCGAGCCGCGCATCGGCTTCACCAGGACGTCCGACGGGCACACCACGACGGACCGGCTCATCGCCGACCCGGGTACCAAGCCCATCGAGCTGCCCGGGTGCACGGTGACGGTCGAGGGGTACGCCGCCTACCTGTGCGTGCGGCCCGGCCCCCGGCCGATCTTGTGGCGGGCCGCGTGGGCGCTGGTGAGGCGGCTCAGCACGCCGGAGAACAAGCTGCGTGCCTACAAGCTGCTCATCAAGGTGCTGCCGCCGCGGCGGAACCTCGCGCTGTTCGAGTCGGACGTCGGCAAGGGCTGCGGCGGCAGCCCGCGGGCCATCTACGACGAGCTGCGGCGGTGCGATCTGCCGATCGACGTGGTCTGGTCGGTGGCCAGGGGGCGCGGGAACTTCCCGCCCGGCGCCCGGCTCGTACGCAGGGGAAGCTGGGCCTACATCTGGACGATGGCCAGGGCCGGGATCTGGGTGGACAGCCACGGCTTCCCGTTGGACTACCCGAAGCCGCGCGGCACCCGTTACCTGCAGACCTGGCACGGGCAGGGCATCAAGTCGATCGGGTTCGACGCGCCCGACCTGCGTAGCGACTTCGACCAGCCACGCGCGCAGTGGCGGGCCGCGGTCGCGCGGTGGGACGCGCTGGTCTCGCCGAGCGCGGAGTTCTCGCGCCTCTTCCTGCCCTCCAACGGGTACACGGGCAAGGTCTACCGGTGCGGGACGCCCCGCTGCGACGCGCTGGTCAGGGGCGAGGCGGTCGGGGAGGTGCGGGAGCGGTTGGAGATCCCGCGTGGGCGGAAGATCCTGCTCTACGCGCCCACTTACCGGGACCGGGAGAAGGGCAGCGGCAAGTCCGTACGGGTCGATCTGGAGCTGCTGGCCGCCGAGCTGGCCGACGAATGGGTGCTGGTGCTGCGTACGCATCCGATCGAGCGCTACTGCCCGCCCGAGCACCTCAAGCACTTCGTACGGGACGCCGGGTCGTATCCCGAGATCAACGACCTGATGCTGGCCTCGGACGCGCTGCTGACCGACTACTCGTCGGTGATGTGCGACTACGCGATCATCGGTAAGCCGATGGTGTTCTTCATCGACGACTGGGACGACTACCGGCTGTCGGAGCGCGGCGTCTACCACGACCTGCCCGCCATCGCACCTGGCCCGTGCGTCACGACCACCGAGGAGCTGGTGGCCGTGATCAGGCGGCTGCCCCAGGCCCACGCGGCCTTCGCCGGACGGTACGCGGCCTTCCGCGCCCTGTGGTGCGCCGACGAGCGCGGCGACGCGGCCGCGCGCATAGTGGAGGACTTCTTCCAGTGAGTGTCGTCTTCGTCTGCTTGAACGCCGACACCCTGGGTGGCGTCCAGCAGGTGACCCACACGCTCGCCCAGGGGCTGGCCGGGCGCGGGCACGAGGTGCACGTGATCGGGCTGGAGCGGTCCCGCTCCCCGTTCCGGTACGTGGACCGGCCGCTGTACCACCGCTATGTGATCGGGGCGGGGCGGCGGCTGAGGAGGTTGCTCGGCGCCATCGAGCCCGGCTACGCCGTCATGACCTCGCCGTCCGTGGTGGCCCGGCTGTCGGAGCTGCTGCCCCCGGGGTTCCGGCCGATCGGGCAGTACCACGGCTCGTACGACCACGCCCGCGGCTGCTGGCATCTCGCCTCGATCAGGCGCCACTACCTCCAGCTGGACCAGGCGGTCTTCCTCAGCGAGGACGACGCCCGGCTGTTCTCCGAGCACGCGCTGCTGCCCAACACCTGGACGCTGCCCAACCCCCTGCCCTACTGGCCGGATCAGCTCTCCTCGCTCACCGCGCCCCGCGTGCTCGGCGTGGGCCGTTTGGAAGGGGTCAAGCGGTTCGACCGGCTGATCAGCGCGTTCGCCCGCTCGGGCCTGCCGCCGCCGTGGGAGCTGCACCTGATCGGCGACGGCGCGGAGCTGGAGCGGCTGCGCGAGCACGCGCGCGAGGAGGGCGTCGGCGATCGTGTGGCCTTCAGGGGGCGGGTGCCGGCGGCGCGGATGCCCGCCGAATACCTGAACGCGTCCATCCTGGGCCTGACCAGCGAGCACGAGGGCCTGCCCATCGTGCTGCTGGAGTCGGCCGCACACGGAGTGCCGTCGGTGGCGTTCGACGTGTCAGGCGGCGTGCGCCGCGCAGGACCCGTGCTGGTGCCGCCGGGGGATGTGGACGCGTTCGGCGCCGTGCTGGGCGAGCTGGCCGGTTCCCCCGATGAGCGGCGGCGGCTGGGGACCGACGCGCGCGCACGGGCCGAGGCTTTCCGCCTCGACCACGTGCTGGATGGCTGGGAGCGGCTTTTCGCCCACATCGAGCGTTAGACGGGCTCGGCCATCTCCGTGCGCTGCTGGGGCACGCCCGCCAGGGACCGCTGGCCCGAGGTGAGCATCGCGGCCACGGGGCTGGGCTCGCGCAGCCGGTTGAGCCGGTCGCGCACGTGCTTGCGCATGCGGCTGGCCTTCCGCTTCTGCATCGTCCTCTGGCCGGCCGTCACGTGCTCCTTGGACGGCTTGGGCGCGCCGCTCAGCTCGTACCCCATGGACTCGAGGCGATCGCCGAGCATGTGCTCTGCCAGCGCGATCTCCCAGTCGTCCAGCCGCTTGGCCCAGCTCCCGACACGGCTCCTGGTGACCTCGCCGTGGGTGTTGCTGTGCCAGACCTTGTGCTGCGGCACCGCCACGCTGGCCGCCTCACGCGGGGAGACCATCGCCGGCGAGTAGTCCTCGTCCAGGAAGTGGCAGAGCTTCTTCAGCTCGGTCGACGGGTCGTCGGTGAGGTCCTCGTAGCGCAGCTCGTAGTAGGTGTCCTCGCTCAGCGTCCGCCTGAGCCGGCCGCCCGCGTCGATGGCCTCGGCCCAGGTGGAGATGGCGTGGAAGGAGTCGAGCGTGTACCAGGGCATCTCCTTCAGCGAGGCCACGCAGTCGCGGCCGTCCCTGATGAGGTGGATGAACTGGGCGTCGGGGAAGAGCCTGAGCAGCAGGTCCACCTGCTTGACGTAGCTGGGCCGCTTGTCGCCCCAGCGGGCCTTGTCGAACCGGTCGGCGTACATGCGGAAGGCCGTCCCGAACACCGATCCCAGCGAACCGGGACCCTCCACGACCTGCCTGACGAACTCGTCCTTGTCGATCTTGAGCTCGCGGAACTTCGTGCTGCGGTCGGTCGCGATCCACTGCGCCAGCGCGCGGCGGCGGGAGGCGATCCGCAGGTCCCCCCACGTGCGGCGCCGGTAATAAGCGGGAATGAGGAAGCGCGTCTCCGGAGGCACCGCCATGCGGGGGTGCGAGTGGAGCATGAGCTGGAGCATCGTGGTGCCGGACCGCGGACATCCAATGACGAAGACTGGCCGGTCGGACATTTCGTAGTAACCCCCGAAAACTTAGACGAGAACGTGCTCTCGGCTCTCCTGAGAGGAGGGCACGCCGTGCCTGCGTGTGAAGCGCCACATCCGGTAGACAAGGAAGATCTCGTTGACCAGCAGCAGCACCCCCGCCAGCGCGGCGAGCGGGATCAGCGCCCATGCCCCCGCAAGGGGCGCGACCACGAACACCGCCGCGTGGAACTCGATGCCGCTGATCAGGTGCGAGCGGACCCGGTGCCGGGCCAGGAACCTGTTGAACCGCCTGGAGAAGCTGCGCGGCCGCCGAGTCCTCTCGACGAGCGACACCCGGTCCAGGGGATCGATGAGGTCCTCGTCGGGCTCCCGCTCCCCTCGCTCCTCCCTGACCGCCTCGCGTACGCGCTTCATCTGCGGGGCGTTGACGTACCTGAACAGGTCCAGCACGGCCACCGCCGCCCCGAGGAGGATGTAGCGCACATCCGATGTGAGGGCGTACTGCCCGTATGCCAGCCCTCCGGCACACAGGACCACCCTGACCCGGTCCCCCACGTAGTCGAGCCAGAGGCCGAACGGCGTGCCCGTGCCCTTGAGCCGGGCGATTTTGCCGTCCACGCAGTCGATCATGAAGCTCAGATAGAAGACGATGGCGCCCGCCATGAGCTGGTTCGTCGCGAAAGAGATGGCCGACACCGCGCCGAGGACCAGCGAGAAAACGGTGAGACCGTTGGGCGTCAGCTGGGTGTGGTTGGCGACGGGGAGGGTGACCCGGCAGGCGACCGGGTCCACGAAATACACGGTCCACCAGGAGTCTCTCCGCTTGCGTGTCTCGTAGACGTCATCGAGCGAATAGGTCCTCATGGACTCCAGCATGACGACGCGACGCGCCCGAGCGATTACTCTCTGGAACTACTGGGGCATGTCCATGCCGCTTCTTGACCATCCCGGCACGGTGAACCGCCACGCGGAGTTCGCGTCGCCGTCCCTGGCCCAGGCCTTGAGCACGAGGCCGCGGGCCTCGGCGCGCACCTGAAGGCGCCAGCTCGGCCCACCTCCCTCGAGCCGCTCGGGGTCGATGGCCGCTGCCATGCCGTAGCGGCCCGTGCGGCGCACCTCCAGCGGCACCCGGCGGCGGCCGTCACTGAGCCACAGGTTGACCTTGTCCACCTTGCGGTCGACCCGGTGGATCGCGACCTCGCCGCGCAGGCGGTACTCGGCGCCGGTCCAGTCGCACTCCTCGACCCTGGCGATCAGCTTGAGCTCGTCACGGGCGTCGAACACCTCGTCGGGGATGCGGAGCCGGCGGCGTTTGCGGAAGAAGGGGTAGTCGCCGTACCAGTTGGTGTTGCGCCATCCACGCGGCACGACGCGGGTGCCGTCCTCGCAGGTACGCCGGAACTCACGCACCTCACACAGCTCGCTCACCATGCCGTGCCTGAGCAGGTGCAGCTCCAGGCGGCGCAGCGACGGCGCGGTGGCCAGCGACTTCGGGCTCAACTCGGCCAGCCACGCGTGGGCCAGCTCCAGCAGCGGCCCGCTCCCCTCGCACTCCTCCAGAGCCTGGAACAGGAACACGATGTCCTTCTCCAGCACCAGCGCGTCGAAGCCGTCGAGCAGCTCGGGCGCTCGCTCGTCGAGGAAGGCGCGGACCGCGCGGATGGCGGCCAGCCGCTCGTACAGGTTGGACAGCTCGGCCCGGCGCTGCGTGATCGAGGCCTCTCCCGCGTCGCGCTTGCGCCAGTGGTAGACCACGTCGCCGATCATGTCCACGCTGGTGGCCAGGACGTGTGCCTGCATGGCGACGGGCACGTCCTCGTAGATCCCCGCGGAGAACGCCAGGCCCCCGCGCTCCCAGAAGTCGCGCCGGTAGACCTTGTTCCAGACCGTGCGATCCCTGATGAGCACCTGTTTGTCGGTGATGTGGGTGCACAGCTGCGGCCGTCTGAACGCCTTCTCGTGCAGGATCGACTCCTCCAGCACGCCGTCCACGAGCCGCCCCACCGCGCCGCACGCGAGGTCGGAGCCGGTCTCCGCGAGCGCGCCGACGAGCAGCCGGTACGCCTCGGGCGGCACGACGTCGTCGCTGTCGGCGAAGGCGAGGTACATGCCGCGGGCCTGCCGGATCCCCAGGTTGCGCGCCGGCCCCGGCCCCATGTTCCGCTGGCCGACGAGGACGAAGCGGCCGTCCATCGCGGCGAAGTCCTCGGCGATGCGCCGGCTGCCGTCGGAGGAACCGTCGTCCACCAGGACGACCTCGATGTCGTCCAGCGTCTGCGCGGCCAGCGACTTCAGGCATTCCGTGATGTACGGCTCCACGTTGTAGACCGGGACGACCACACTGAGCAGGGGGATCATTCCGATTTGCTCCTTGGCTCTCGGGACGGGTTCCAGGGGCAGCATGCCCCGGCCGCCCGGCGGATTCCGCAGCCCTGATCAGCTCTTTACCGGACGCATAATCCGCTACGTTGAGCAATGAGGTGAGCACGAGCAGTAGGGGGAGCAGTGCTGAGAAGCGTCCAGGACGACGATCTGCCGGTCATGCGCCGATGGCGCAACCATCCACGCGTGCGGGCGGCCAGCTTCACCACGCACGAGATCTCCGAGTACGAGCACGCCCGCTGGTGGGAGGCCACCCGCGCCGACACGCGCAAGCGGGTGCTGATCTACGACCACGAGGAGACCGCCGCGGGCGTGGTGACCTATTCGGGCCTGTCGCCCGAGAGCGGCACCTGGAGCTTCTACCTCGACCTGGACGGGCTGGAGCAGTCGGGCACGCTGCTACGGGCGTGGATCGGCTTGGAGCAGGAGGCCATCGAGTACGCCTTCGGGCCGCTCGGGCTGACGACGCTGCGCGGCGAGGTGCTGGCCTGCAACGAGCCGGTCAGGCGGCTGCACAGGCGGTTCGGGTTCGTGGAGGTCGGGGCCTACCTGCGGGACGTCGACGGCGTGCCGCGAGACGTTGTGACCATCCGGCTCAGGAAGGAGCACACATGATCTCCATCGCGGGGCGGGCGATCGGGGCGGACCATCCGCCGTTCGTCGTCGCCGAGATGTCCGGCAACCACAACGGGAGCCTGGATCAGGCGCTGGCCATCGTGGACGCGGTGGCGGCGAGCGGGGCGCACGCGCTGAAGCTGCAGACGTACCGGCCCGACACGCTGACCATCGACTGCGACGGGCCCGCGTTCCGCATGGGCGACGGACACGAGCTGTGGGGCGGCGAGACCCTCTACCGGCTCTTCGAGCGCGCCCACACGCCATGGGAGTGGCACGAGCCGATCTTCGAGCGGGCCCGCGAGCACGGGCTCATCGCGTTCTCCTCGCCCTTCGATCCCACGGCCGTCGAGTTCCTGGAGAAGCTGGGCGTGCCCGCGTACAAGATCGCCTCTTCGGAGATCGTGGACCTGCCGCTGATCCGGCTCGCGGCCGCCACCGGGAAGCCGCTCGTCATCTCCACGGGGATGGCGTCGATCGGCGAGATCCACGCCGCGCTGGGGGCCGCCCGCGAGGCGGGCTGCACCGAGCTCGCCGTGCTGTCCTGCACGGCCTCCTACCCCGCCTCCCCTGCCGAGAGCAACCTGCGGTCGCTGCCGCTGCTGGCGGCGCTCACGGGCGAGGTGGCCGGGGTCTCCGACCACACCCCGGGCATCGGGGTGCCGCTGGCGGCGGTGGCGCTGGGGGCGTGCCTGATCGAGAAGCACGTCACCCTGTCCCGCGCCGAGGGCGGGGTGGACTCGGCCTTCTCGCTGGAGCCCGCCGAGCTGGCGGCGCTCGTGGTGGAGAGCGGGCGGGCGTGGCAGTCGCTGGGGAGCGTGGCCATCGGGCCGCGGCCGTCCGAGCGGGAGGGGCTGCGGTTCCGCCGATCCCTTTACGTGGTGCGGGACGTGCGCACGGGCGAGGCGGTGACCCCGGAGAACGTACGCTCGATCCGGCCCGCGGGCGGCCTTCCCTCCGACGCGGCCGGAGAGGTGATGGGGCGGCGCTTCACCCGCGATGTGCCGTTCGGCACGCCGCTCAGCTGGGATCTGATCTGAGGAGGGCGTCGGCGACGCGTTCCCTGCCTCTGCCGTCCACGAGGCCGCTGCCCCGCCGCCCGTGCTCCTCTCTGGCGGTGGGGTCGGTGAGCAGGCGGGCCAGCATTCCGACGGCCTGGGCG